>JAPZAN010000064.1 GCA_027460605.1 Candidatus Methanoperedens sp. | reverse complement strand
AGGCAGAGAGGAAGAAGGGAAAACTCATACGCGGGATTGTGGACAGCGCAGATGTTTATAATAAATTCAATGAAATATTAAAACCCGGGAACCAGAAGAAATTGCGGGATAAAAACACGATTTTTATTCCCAACCGCTCGTTCACTTCTTATTGCGGGATAGATGAAATTGAAGACAGTTTCAAAGTTCCGATGTTCGGGAGCCGAAACCTGCTCAGAAGCGAAGAGCGGGGCATTCCGCGGGATTATTACTGGCTGCTTGAAAAGGCGGGTCTTCCATTCCCTGAAAAAATTGAAAAACCAGAAGACATCGACAGCCTCGTTATGGTGAAACTCCCTCATGCAGTAAAGAAACTTGAACGTGGGTTCTTCACGGCTGCGTCGAAGAAAAAATCAGAGGCGTTCCTGAAACAGGGAGTAATTACAAGGGAGGCGCTTGCAGAAGCACGGATAGAACGATATGTCATTGGACCGGTTTTTAACCTTGATATGTTCTACTCGCCAATAGAGGAGGAAATGAGCAGAATTGAACTTCTCGGCATCGACTGGCGCTTTGAGACCAGTCTTGACGGGCATGTGCGGCTCCCTGCGCCGCAGCAGATGACGTTAAATGAGCGGCAGCTTATGCCTGAATATACTGTATGCGGGCACAACTCTGCCACGCTTCGTGAATCGTTGCTTGAGGACGCATTCGAACTTGCCCGAAAATACGTTGAAGCGACCCAAAAATACTATAAGCCAGGAATCATTGGTCCATTCTGCCTCCAGACCTGCGTGGACAAAGACCTGAATTTCTATGTATACGATGTGGCGCCGCGTGTGGGCGGGGGTACGAATGTGCATGTATCAGTGGGTCACCCGTACGGCAATACGCTCTGGCGCAAACCCATGAGCACAGGACGAAGAATGGCAATGGAGATAAGGCGCGCTATAGAAGAGGAGAGAGTGGAAGAGATAGTGACATGAGACTTATGGTATATCATATTGTGAAAATGGAGATGAAACCATAAAATCAATAATACTTGCAGGCGGGTCTGGCACTCGCCTCTGGCCGCTGAGCAGGGAACAGTACCCGAAACAGTTTTTAAAACTTGGCAAGACCTCGCTTTTCCAGAATACAGTGCTTCGGTGCCTTAAGTTATCGGATATTACCGAAATTTTCGTAGTCACAAACGATGCCCAGAAGTTCTTTGTTACAGGACAAATTGAAGAGCTCGGGCATCATCTTCCTGAAGACCATGTCCTTATTGAACCAGAGGGAAAGAACACCCTCCCTGCAATATGTTTTGGAATGAGTGAAATAGAAAAAAAGTTCGGTGAATGCGCAGTTGGCGTGTTCCCTTCAGACCACGTACTGGATATGGATGCCATGGATACTATAAGAGACGCGGAAAAACTGTCCGGGGAATATCTTGTTACCTTCGGGATTGCGCCGGTGTTCCCTCATACAGGCTATGGTTACATAAAACCCGGGGAAAATCTGGAAAATGCCCAAAAAGTTCTCAAGTTCATGGAGAAACCCAGACTGGAAGCTGCGAGGAAATATATCGAGGAAGGATGCCTCTGGAATAGCGGCATGTTCCTTTTTAACACAAAACTATTTTTCAACGAACTTAAAACCCATTCACCTGATATTTTTACTGCATTCACGAAACGCAATGATATCGGTCATATATACAAGAAACTTCCCTCCATCTCAGTTGATTACGGCATCATGGAAAAATCTGAAAAAGTGGCAGTTGTAGAGCTGGGATATAAATGGAGCGACCTTGGCGATTTTGATTCCATGTATGTAGAAACTGAAAAGAATGAAAAAGGTAATGCCATCTACAATTGCGAGGACATCTCTATAAATTCCACTGCCAACCTGATTTATTCAAAAAAGGACAAGGCAGTATCGCTTATCGATGTTAATGATATGGTCGTGGTGGATACAGATGATGCGCTGCTTGTATGCCCGAGGAAAAGTTCCCAGAAAGTTAAGGAAATAGTTACTGTGCTCAAAGAAAAGAAAGACGAAAGGGCATTTTTCCATAATACTGTGTACAGGCCTTGGGGTTCTTACACCGTGCTTGAAGCGTCAGGAAGACACAAGATAAAAAACATAAGGGTCACGCCTGGAAAGAAACTCAGCCTCCAGCTTCACAACCACAGGAGCGAGCACTGGGTAGTGGTAAAAGGAATTGCACTGGTGCAGGTCGATGGTGAAGAAAAACGTCTGGAAGAAGGAGAAAGTACTTTCATAAAAGCTAAAGTAAAGCATCGTTTATCGAACCCCGGAACAATCCCGCTTGAAATTATAGAAGTGCAGCTTGGTGATTATGTGGGAGAGGACGATATTGAGAGGTTCGAGGACGAATATGGAAGAGTCTAAGAATTACCACGAAACCACTTTATCGTATTCAAACAGCATCTCCACAATCCTCTCGTATCCCACACATTCATGCCGTGTAACCCCTCTCGCTTCTGCATCCTCCGAGCAGGCATAGGTCGTTAAATCAGGTTTTGCATAAACGGCATCCTGCAATAGCAATATTGCCACTTCGTTGTCCTTGCTCTGGGCTTTTGCTATCTCCAGTGGCGTTACATCGTTCGGGTTCCGGATAATGTGCAGTATCTTCATAATTAAAATGGTATCACTATATCAGATTCTGTTATCGTTTTCACAATCTCTCCCCTTTCTATTGCCCTGACATTCGCAACAAGGGTTGATACACCCCTCTTTTCCATGGAAAACCTGTCAGCCAGCAATGTGCATTTCAGCATCGAAAGCGCCTCGAATTCCTTATTCAATGGTTTCAAATTAATCAGTTCAGGTTTTGTTTGGGTCGCGGAATAAACACCGTCGTCCAGGAAAATAACCGTTACCTTATCCTCACGCAGCGTCAGTCCAACGCTCATCCGGAGCGCCTCTGCATTCTTTCGTGTATTCATGGGAAGATTTCTTACAATCACAGTTATTTTTTTCATAAAGGGTTACCGTAAACCGATACCCCGGTTTACGTGGTGTTCAGGTATGCAGAGCATACCTATCGTTTGATAAACCTTTCTTAAAGGTTTACGTATGGCGAAGCCATACGTGTGCGCGGTGTAAACTGACGCAACAGTTTTTGATAAAAATTTCTTAAAGTTTTTCATGGCTCACCCAAAAGATATGAACCTGTCAACATCGCCTGCTATGCATGCATGGTCGTACTGGCTGCCGAACAGAATTCCTTCAACCCTCGTTATCTTTCTCTGTTCGACATTCAGCGCGCAGACAGTGATATTAACGCCTTTTTCGATTAGATCTGTAAATTCCTTTTTTTGTATGTTATAAACGCCATCGTACATCAAGAAAATTGATACGTCATGACCCTGTCATGACCCTGTTCCCTTGCAGCCGAGCTTATTGAAATAACCGTATTGGTATTCTCGTTTTCAGGGCTTGTGGTCAATAGTATCCCGAGCTTCATGCTTTGCGTATCCTGACAATCCAGAGGTGTTCGCCCTTCTGCTCGATGCCCATTATTTTATGCCCCTCATTTTTCAGGCTGCGGGGCACGTTCTCCACTGCGGGGGCATGGTCAAATGTCACGCACAGTTCCTCGCCGCTTTCAAGTTCCTCAAGTTTGAGTTTTGTCTTTACAAATGTATAGGGGCACACTTCCCCTTTCAAGTCAAGTTCAACTGCCATTTTTTCACCAAATCCTGCACGATTCTCCGTATATCTCTTCCTGTATCGATGTTATTTTGGGTTCTTCGCCGCAGACCGGGCACTGCTTGTTCCAGCGCATTTTGATTTCGTCAAAGGTCATGTTGAGCGCATCATAGTAAATAAGGCGTCCCGTAAGCAGCTCGCCTATGCCGAGCAGGTATTTTACCACTTCGGTCGCCTGGATTACGCCTATTATGCCCGGAAGAACGCCAAGCACTCCGGCTTCCTGGCAGCTCGGCACCATTCCCGGCGGTGGCGCATGTTCAAAGAGGCACCTGTAGCACGGCCCTTTGTGCGGGATTATTGTTGTGACCTGCCCTTCGAACCTATATATGCTGCCATGAGAGAGCGGGGTGTCTGTTATAACACATGCATCGTTAACAAGATATCGGGTTGCAAAATTATCAGAGCCGTCCACCACGATATCATATTCCTTGAAAATATCAATCACATTATTTGCATTCAGCCTTTCGATATAGGTCTTTACCTCGATATCTGGATTGAGATTATTGACGAATTGTTTTGCAGACTCGGCTTTGGGTTTGCCCACATTTCCGCCGTGGATTACCTGGCGCTGGAGGTTGCTCAGGTCAACAATGTCGTCATCTATTATCCCGAGCGTTCCCACGCCTGCAGCTGCAAGGTATTCGATTATGGGTGCGCCGAGACCTCCTGCGCCTATGCATAATACCTTAGAGGAGAGAAGTTTTTTTTGTCCTTTTCCGCCAACTTCAGGTAAGATGATGTGGCGCGAGTATCTTCTTATTTGTTCTTCACTGAATCCGCCTAACATTGTTTTATCACCATATTATTACTGGTAGTATTATTTAGCACCATAAAGTATTACTGCCATATATAATTTGTGGTAAATCGGGCTGGTAATCGTATTGGAAAACATATGCACATGGTCTACATTCACAGCAATTTCTATGATTTTAATACCCATTTCTGCGCATGTTCCTCGTATAATTCCCTCAGTAACAAAGGCAACCTCGCCAACCGGGATTTTCCCGCGATATTTTGGGGTTATCACAAGGTGGTCCGTGACTCTGGGCGTTCATCTGCGATTTACGTGCACAAAGTTAATAAATACACAGAAGCTAAGTAGATATCAGGAACAGAGCAGGGATTCTTACCTATTACGATTTTAAACTCAAAAAGATGCGAGGTAAAACCATGTCAAAACTTAAAAAGCGGGAACTTGAAAGAAAGGGCGAAAAAAAGCGAAAGATTCAGGAGAACAAATTGATGGATGAGCATCTTGTGGATTTAACGAAAACAAAAGGGGAGCTGGAGGAACTGCCTGAGGAAATATAAGTGAAGGTAAAAGTAAAAATTCTTTCCGGGGGTG
>JAPZAN010000063.1 GCA_027460605.1 Candidatus Methanoperedens sp. | reverse complement strand
ATGTATTAAAAGAACTGGCGGATATCTGGAAGAAGCTCGAACTTGGAACTATAGAATTGGCTGAGGCTAATAAGATCAGGGTGAAGGACTGCTACCAGTGTTCCAATATGCCGGATGTAGGAAAACCTCTCTGCCCGAGCGATGCCGGAATTATTGCAGGCGTCCTGGATAAAATCCTCGGAAAAAAACATTCTGTCAAAGAAGTAAAATGCTGGGGCACAGGATACGATTTCTGCGAATTTGAGATAAAAGAGCTGTAGATTTTTAAAAATACTCTACATATTCCTGCGCTCATTTTGCCCCGAATCCTCCGCGCAGGAAGCGCCTCAGGTCTTCTTCATCTGTATTTTCAACGTTTTCGTTTACATCATCGTATATTTCTTCTTTTTTATAATCCATATTTACCTCGAATTGGAAAAAGGAGCGCTAATGGATAGGAAAAAAAGCACCCCTTTTTCTTTTTGTCATTTTAACAGTGCATCTTCTATGGCAAAAGCATCCATGCCGCAGTCCACGCATGATACCATGGCAATTCCTTTGATGAAATCAGCGCTTGTTATCGGTATTGCATGCTTGCAGTTGGGGCACCTGTATTGCCTGGCAGGGGTCATATCAGCCACCAGACATAATCCTGCACCCGAATGCGCTCCGGCTTTTCCTGCCTGCCTTTCAATGTGTCCTTGTTAACTATACCATCGGGGGCAAAGTAAACCCCTTCTTTTTTCCTGATTTGTCATTTTAACACCAGAAATTCCATAGTTTTCATACATATTCAAATCATGTAAACAGGCTATATTTGATAGCTATATGCGGTTTTCAGGAACAAAAGGGCAATAATTACCTGGAACTTTCAACATTTAATCTGATATAAACACTGCCTGGCATCCTGGAAATACTCTCGCTCTTCTAAAACAGCTTCATCTTTTAAGCGGTTTAATGCATAGCGCACCGTTCTTGAGGGAAGATGGGTCTCTTTTGCTATTTCTTTTTGGGTCAGAGGCCCCTGGTTTTCAAGTATATTGAGAACAAGTTTCATCGAAGGTGAAAAACCATCGATTCCAGGAAATTTTATTGTTTTACCCGTATTGCCATTATCCGGCGGATAATCAGTTGTTTCAGGACCAAAAATATGCCTGTATATCCAGGGATATATATCCTGTCCGCTTTGCTAGGTGCGGTGAAAAAACCAATGTTAAATAAAAGAAGGGATCATTTTTGCCACCTATAACAAATGGGATGGTATAGAATCATCGATAGATGAGGGTACTGAGGAAAAACTAAAGATTTCCGCGTATGAGAACTACGCAAAGGACAGGTTGGGAAAACCGGAATATAGGCGCATGCGAATAAGCATTGAAAGATTAGCTCGCACACTTGCATTAATAGAAACAAGCTGGCAGCGTGCGGACAGGCATCATGCGCTTCGGGAGCTTGAAAATGTACTTGCCAGGCAGCATGAAGTTGAGATGGATGCAGAGAATATCGAAGATGTATTCCTGCGCGGATACATCTATGAGCAGCTCGATATTGTTGCTGCAACAAGACGGTCTCTGGCTGAAGAGGTCAGATGGGATATAGAATCCAATAAGAAAACTTGGGAATAATATGAATGAGAGGGATATTTTTGTCCGGAAATCTGCCAATTACCGGGTCTGGGTAGATGAGGCTGGAGTTGGGCGCATCCGGGTACTGAAGAGGATAAATTTCAAGACTCTTGTGTCTCTTTTTGAGGAGCTTCACGGCGAGATAAAAAAGAGAATTGCAGGGAACCCCGGAAAAGTCCATATTATTTTTTACATATCCAAATCCCTCTACGATGAAATGTCCGTCAATGCAAAAGAATTCTTGGGATTCTGCCAGTCCTGTATGGGTATCAAATTCGAGCTTGTTTTGATAGGGATGTAAAACGGCGCCATGTTGATTTTGTTCACTATACCCCGCAGCTCTGCTGTGGGGAGGTTCACTTTTGTGACTCGTTTTGGAATAATTGTGTCAACATCTGCCTCTTTCTGTAATTATATATATCCATCAGTATAATCTTTTGATCATGATTGACCAGAAAGCAGTAATGGATTATGCAGGTTTGAATTAGTTTCATGCTTTGCCGCAATTATTCGGTTTTTCGAACCAATCTGGCAATTCATGTCATCTTCTGCACTTTTATATATTGTGTATTCTCTTTTAACGGGAAGACTACAATTAACGTAGTTCCGGAGGAAAAAATGGCATTGAAAATATCTGAAGACTGGTTAGCCGTTATTATTGGCTTTATTATCGTGCTCATAGCAGCCGCTGGCATCGTGTCTGCCAAAGTAATACCCTGGAAGCTGGTGTAAACATGGCGGATGAAAATACAACAAATGAAATTAGCAAATCGAATGAAACGCCTTTTATTACAAGGGCAGGATATTTCCTCATAGGATTTGCTATTCTTGTTATGCTGGCTGTACTCTCGGTATATATTTCGCAAAATAAGATAGCAAATGTAGAGATCGGAAAAGGATGGGGATTTGAATATGTTGTCATCGCTATTCTTCTTGGATTGATACTGCGCAGTATAGTTGATTTATCCCGTCCCCTGAGTAATGCTTTTGAAAAAATAAAACCCGCCTTCAGGACAGAGCTTCTAATCAAAATCGGACTTGTGCTGCTTGGCGCTGAGATATCCATAGGGACATTATGGGCATATGGAGTGCGCGGGCTTGCTCAGGCATTAATCGTTGTAATCGCAGTATATTATGTTTCCATCCTGGTCTCGCATAGGCTTGGGATAGACCGCAAATTCGCCCATATGCTTTCCACGGCAGTTTCGATATGCGGCGTTTCAGCAGCTATCGCCACTTTCGGCGCAATCAAAGGCGAGAAAAAGCACCTCAATATGACGCTTTTGCTTGTTGCTGTTTTTGTCATACCCATGTTCCTTGGCATGCCGCTCCTTGCAAAGGCAATAGGCATGAACCAGGCATGGGCAGGAGCATGGTTTGGCGGGACAATTGATACCACGGCTGCCGTAGTAGGCGCCGGAGCTTTCTATGGAGATGAGGCTATGAAAGCGGCATCTGTCGTCAAAATGTCCCAGAATGTGCTCATCGGTTTTGTGGCTTTCCTGCTGGCGTTCTATTTCACGACAGTAGTTGAGAAAAGCGGTGAGAAGGTCAGCACCCGGCAAATATGGGACAGGTTCCCCAAGTTCATTCTCGGATTTGCAGCGGTTACAGTGATAGCTTCACTGGGATTTCTTTCTACAGGAGCCATCGATGCAACGAAGTTGATACGCTCGTGGATATTTGCTTTCGCTTTCGTGAGCATTGGGGCTGAGACTTCTATCCGGGAGTTTAGCAAAATAGGAAGAGCACCGTTCATAGCTTTCACCGTGGCACAGACGTTTAACATAATCTGGACACTAGTCATATCGTATATCCTGTTCTCTGCTCTGGAATAGAGCAGAGTATTTTTTTTCTATCTTATTGCCGCAATCCTTCCAATTCCATAACCATCCTGACAACTATCGCCTGTTTCTCTGCATATATAACCAATCCTGCCAATCATTTCTCAAAAATCAAACCATAGGAGAAACAAAATGTCAAAACAAAGATTAGAAACCATAGCGTTACACGCAGGACAGGAAAGCCCTGATTCAGCCACAGGAGCAAGAGCAGTCCCGATTTACCAAACAACATCATATGTCTTTAAGAACACAGACCATGCTGCAAACCTTTTTGCGCTGAAGGAGTTCGGGAACATATATACAAGGATAATGAACCCGACGACAGACGTATTTGAAAAACGGATAGCAGCTCTTGAAGGAGGCACCGGCGCCCTTGGCGTTGCTTCGGGGCAAGCCGCAGAAACACTTGCGCTTCTTGCTATCACGCAGGTAGGCGATGAGATAGTATCCGCAAATAATCTTTACGGCGGAACATATGAGTTGTTCCACTACACCTTTCCAAAACTTGGAAGAAAAGTGAAGTTTGTGGATTCCACCAAACCCGAAGAAATAAAAAAAGCAATTAATAGCAAGACAAGAGCTGTATATGCCGAGACTATCGGCAATCCAAAGCTGGATGTGCCTGATTTTGAATCTATCGCAAAGATTGCGCATAATGCCGGCATTCCTTTTGTCGTGGATAATACGGTGGGCGTTGGCATTGTAAAACCAATAGAACACGGTGTGGATATAATAGTAGACTCGGCAACAAAATACATTGGCGGACACGGCACATCCATAGGCGGAGTAATCGTGGACTCTGGGAACTTCAAATGGAACAACGGCAAATTCCCTGAATTCACGGAACCAGACCCAAGTTATCACGGGTTAAAATACTGGGACACGTTCGGGAACTTCCCCGGTCTTGGGAATGTCGCCTTCATCATAAAGGTAAGAGTGCAGCTTCTCAGGGATATAGGACCGGCATTGAGCCCATTTAATGCTTTCCAGTTCCTTCAGGGACTTGAAACGCTGCCGTTGCGTGTAAGGAAACATTCTGAAAATGCCCTTGAGGTCGCAAGGTTCCTTAAAGGACATCCCTTGGTCAAATGGGTCAATTATCCTGGACTTGAAGATAATCCGAATCACAGGATCGCATCCAAATACCTGAATGGATACTATGGCGGGATTGTAGGATTTGGCATCAAGGGAGGATACGAGTCAGGAAAAAATTCATCCCGCCTCGACCACTCATCAACAATTGACCGGAAAAGAACAGGAGGAAACAGGAGTAACTCAGGATTATATTCGCCTGTCGATAGGCATTGAGGATGTGGAGGATATTAAAGAGGATATTGAGCAGGCTTTGCAGGCTACAGTTAATTGATCTTACCATGAGTGGAACAATCGTATTGGAAAGTTTACAAAAAGTTAAACAAAGTGAAAGTATCGGACTTGTAGAAACCAGATACTTTACTTTCGCCGCTCCTCCGGATGAGTTGATCCTTGACTCTGGAGAAAAACTACCGGTTACGCTGGCTTATGAAACATACGGCAGGATCAACGCCCGGAGAACCAATGCGATTCTAATACTTCATGCGCTCTCTGGTGACGCACATGCTGCCGGTTTTCATGACGGGGACGGGAAACCCGGATGGTGGGATGAAATGATAGGACCTGGAAAAGCATTTGATACAGATACTTATTTTGTGATTTGCTCAAATGTGCTTGGCGGGTGCAAAGGCTCGACAGGTCCGTCTTCTATAAATCCCGGGACAAACAGACCATACGGGCTGGATTTCCCGACGATCACGATAAAAGACATGGTAAATGCCCAGAGGCGCCTGATAGACCATCTCGGGATCGAAAAACTCCTGTGCGTTGTGGGCGGCTCGATGGGAGGAATGCAGGCGCTGCAATGGGTAGCCTCTTATCCTGAGAGGGTACGCTCTGTTATTCCCATTGCCACGACACTGAAACATTCTCCGCAGCAGATCGCTTTTAATGAAGTGGGGCGTCAGGCCATCATGGCAGACCCTGACTGGAAAGGAGGGAATTACTACGGCGGGGCGCTTGCAGCAAAAGGACTTGCAGTGGCACGGATGATAGGTCATATCACTTACATGAGCGATGTCTCGATGAGTGAGAAATTCGGGAGGCGTTTCCATAATGGAAAAAGAAATTCAAAATTCGAGGCAGAATTTGAAGTAGAAGGGTATCTTCATTATCACGGGGACAATTTTGTCAGGAGGTTTGATGCAAATTCGTACCTGTATATCACTAAAGCGCTGGATTATTTCGACCTTTCAAATGGCAAGACTCTCTTCGAAGTTTTTAAAGGAATTAAGGCAAAGTTCCTCATAATTGCATTCAAATCAGACTGGCTATACCCGACTTATCAATCAAAAGAGATTTTAAAAATATGCAAATTGACCGGTATTGAAGCCACATATTGCGAGATAAATTCTACCTACGGGCATGATGCATTCCTCCTGGAAATTGAGGAAGAAACGCATCTGGTCAAGCATTTCTTGAAAAAAGTGTTTAATGGGTATGCAGTGGTTGAGGATTATGGGATATGACTCTATCAAATTAGAATACAGAATTATTCTTGATTGGATCGAAGGCGAGTCCTCTGTGCTTGATCTTGGATGCCACGAGGGAGAATTGCTATCACTGATTATAAGGGAAAAGAATGCCAGGGTGCACGGAATTGAAATAGATGAACAGGCGATTTATAAATGCGTGGCACTTGGTTTGAGCGTGTCTCACCAGGATATTGATAATGGTTTGTCAGAATACGGGGATGCAACATTCGATTACGTGATACTTAACCAGAGCCTCCAGCAGGTTAGAAAGCCTGGTGTGGTTCTGAACGAGTCGTTGAGAGTGGGAAAAGAAGTGATTATTGGATTTCCGAATTTTGCACATTATCACACGCGGTATCAGATTTTTTTCAGGGGAAAAACCCCAATAACGCCGTCATTGCCATACGAATGGTATGAAACGCCTAACCTTCATTTCCTGAGCATTTCTGATTTCGTGGAATATTGCCAGAAAAGAGATATCAAAATAAAAAGAACTGCCTTTCTTAATGGGATCGGAATTGTAAGGATATTACCGAACCTGTTCGCACAAACAGGTATTTTCCTTATTTCAAAGTGATGCATCTTCTATTCCATCATTTTTTGCCGCAATTATTCGGTTTTTGTAATCATCGTTCCAATTATCGCCTGTTTCTCTGCATATTTATATGTGCTTGCTTATTTGCACTTGCTTATTTCATAAGCAGGTGAATTAAAAATGAATACAAGAAGGAATCATCTTTGCCGTCACAGGATTCGATGACGACAATTTAATGAATAGATATATAAAACATAATGCAGAATTTCTACATATCCGGGATTTCCTGCAAGAACAGAAGAGCATTTTAAGAAATTCGAGGTGGAATTAATGAAAGGAAAAATTATTACAATCATTCTTATTACGGTATTAATCGGAGCTTTATTATCAGGATGCATCGGTAAGCCAAAGTCTGAAACCCAGTCCACGCCTACTGCTGCTGTCACTACAACACCGGCATCATCCGGAGCCACGGCTGTACAGACCGCTGTAAGCTCAAAGGAACTTTTTCAAGGGATGTTGATCCTTCAGAGATTGAAAAAGGCGCATATCCAATCGGCGTGACCAAGGATGCCGTTGTGGCAGTAATCAATGAAAAGAACCCAGCAGCTCAGGAGATATTGAAAACTGGCATCAAGAGAAAGACTTTTGTGGACATATATATCAACGGAACTGTAAAAACATGGGGACAAGCCATCGGGAATCCAGAGATAAAACAAGAAATTCATGTATATACGAGGAGCGATGCAGCAGGCGCGCCTGAGGTATGGGCAAAGTACCTGGGCAAGAAACAGGAGGCTCTAAAAGGCACAGGCGTTTACGGCGACCCCGGACTTCTGGCTGCTGTGCAGAAAGATTCCCTTGGTCTGGGATACAACAACTATAACTATGCTTTCGATATGAAGACAGGGCTTCCTGTACCGGGCGTCAAGATAATTTCATTCGACCTGAATGAGAACGGCATCATCGACCCGGATGAAGATATAAGCACGAAAGATAAAACCGTTGCAGCAATAAAGAAAGGAGTTTTCCCGCACCCCCCGGCGAGAGTCGAATTATTTGTGACCAGAGGAAAGCCTAAAGGAATAACTTCCGAATTCATCAGATGGGTTCTAACCGACGGACAGAAGTATGTGGATGAGGTGGGTTACATAGAGTTGTCCAGGGACTATCTTGATGGTGAGTTGAAAAAGCTTGAATGAGACCCCGTATTTACGGGAACTAATGGAAAGGTTAAGGTTTTGCCTTAACCTTATATTTTTTATGTTAGAAAAGGACTTATAGAGTATGCATATTCGAAGGTTGAAGGATGCCCTTGCGGGCAGGCTCATGCTGGCTGCTGCTTTATTTTCAAGCGTGCTGGTATTTGTCATAGCTATTGCCCTTTACCTGCGGTCAAAGCCCATTCTTGAGGCAAAATCGTTGGGAGACCTTCTGCTTGGCAGCACATGGATGCCATTTCAGGGTGAGTTCGGCTTCTACCCGTTCATTATTGGTACGCTCTATGTGACCATTCTTGCTATGGTCTTCGCCGTGCCGCTTAGCATACTGAGCGCAATCTACCTTGCCGAGTATGCACACGAGAAGGTAAGGGCAAAGGTTCTGCCGGTGATAGATTTGCTTGCAGGGATACCGCCTGTAGTGTATGGCGTGTGGGGTGTGCTTGCCGTGGTTCCACTGATAGCGGATATTGCGCCTGTAATAGGAAAGCTGGGGATACCATTTCTCAATATGAGCGGCTACTCCACAGGTTACAGTCTTCTTGCAGGCGGCATCGTACTTGCGATTATGGTGTTCCCCATTATCATTTCAATCTCAGAGCAGGTGTTAAGGGCTGTGCCATTCGAGGTAAGGGAGGCATCCCTGTCGCTTGGCGCCACACGGTGGCAGACTATAAAGCATGCAGTGATGCGGATTGCATATCCGGGGATGGCAGCGGCTATTATACTTGGGTTCTCACGCGCCTTTGGCGAAACTATGGCGGTTCTCATGGTTGTAGGGAACGTGCCGAATATTCCCTCCTCGATATTTGATTCGGCATATCCGCTGCCTGCGCTTATTGCTAATAATTACGGGGAGATGATGTCAATACCGCTATATGATTCTGCACTGCTCCTTGCCGCTCTTATATTGATGCTTGTCATTCTGTTCTTTACTATTGCTGCGTGATGCTAACATCGCTGGCTATCGTTATCGGGAGCCTCTTCATGGTTGTTGGGGTGATTATCTGGAACGGCGCTCCTGCTCTGACCTTTAGCATGATTACACAAACGCCAAAGGGTGGATACTATCTCGGAAAGGAGGGAGGAATTCTAAATGCCATAGTGGGTTCTTTGTACTTAGCGTTTGGCAGCCTGATTCTTGCCCTTATGATAAGCCTGCCTGCGGCGCTGGCACTGCAAAAAGATTATATCGGGAAAACAAAGGCTGCATATTATATCAGGCTCTCACTTGATGTGCTCTGGGGCACTCCCTCTATTGTGTACGGCGCCTTTGGATTCATTAATGGAAGAGGTAATAAAAATGGTTCCCTCTGAACTGAAAGAAGCTTCCTACACACTCGGAGCTACACGATTTGAGACCACAGCACGGGTAGTTGTGAAGCAGGCTCTGCCCGGCATAGTGACCGGTGTGATTCTTGCCTTCGGCAGGGGAATCGGAGATGCAGCCTCAATACTCTTCACAGCAGGTTACACAGACAGCCTTCCGCGCTCCCTGCTTGACCCTGTAGCATCGCTGCCGCTTGCGGTGTTCTTCCAGCTCGGCACGCCATTCCCGGAGGTGCAGGCGCGGGCTTATGCCAGTGCGTTGATACTTCTTATAATCGTACTTGCATTGAGTATTGCATCGCGGGCTTTATCAAAGAGATTTATGAAGAATATTATCAGGTGATTATATGAGCCACATAAGTATCCAGAACTTAAGCGCATTCTACGGTGACCACCAGGCACTTCGGGATATAACAGTTGAAATACCGGAAAAGCAAATAACAGCCATCATAGGTCCCTCGGGATGCGGTAAGAGTACTTTGCTTAAATGCTTCAACAGGCTTATCGACCTGACAGACGGGGCAAGAGCTACAGGTAAAATAATTGTGGATAATATTAATGTGCTGGACGGCAGCGTTGAAATTACTGACGTGAGGCGCAGGATGGGTTTGCTGCCGCAGAAGCCCAACCCTCTCCCCATGTCGATATATGATAATGTCGCTTACGGACCGCGGCTACATGGCATTAAAGACAAAAAGAAACTGGACGAAATAGTTGAGAAATACCTGAAAATCGGAGGGCTGTGGGACGAGGTCAGGGACAGGTTAAAATCACCTGCGTCAAAACTCTCCATCGGGCAGCAGCAGAGGCTCTGCCTTGCAAGAGGGCTGGCTGTCGAGCCCGAAATTATCCTGTGCGATGAGCCCACGTCGGCTTTAGACCCGGTCTC
>JAPZAN010000062.1 GCA_027460605.1 Candidatus Methanoperedens sp. | reverse complement strand
ATATATATCTTCGCTTTATGAGGCGATTACTCATTTTCTTCCAGATATTTTTTTGTGAGAACTTCCAGAACTCCGCCTTCCCAACTGCGTTTTTTTATCAACTCTTCAATTTTACTTTTCGCCTCTGATTTGCTTATCCTGTTTGATTTTATCAACTCAATTATAATAGCTACACATATTCGAATCTTTATCCCTTTCTGCATCGCTATTTTCCCGAGGGAATACGCCGCATCCGCATCATCCGTTATCAGAAAAGGAATTTTTTTCATTATGCATAGAGCAAGACATGACGCTTCTCCAGCATCCACGTTCTTTGAAATATATCTTGAAAACAATCCATTTTTTACATGGATGCAACTGATTTTTCCATTGTAGACAAATTTCAGAATCTTTTTTGCTATCCGGGATTTTTCATCGCTGAAACCTGCAATTTCCTTGAGTTCTTCTTCAACAATATTGGTGATATAAATATCTGTAACGCTGAAGGCGTCATCCAGTATTCCTATAAATTCAAGAGACATCAAAGAACTTGTATCTGCTGCTACTTTCATGCGAGACCCTGTGCAAAGGACAACTCTGCAATATCTTTATAGTAAGCTACTTTTTTTGCCTCTTCGTAGCCGAGAATATCCACCAGCTCGTCAAACGAGAGTTTTCCCTCTGTATAGCGTTTTGCTGCAAGTTTCTGAATCTCGATAAGTTCAAGTTTGCGGGTCACATAATCCCTTACTGCTCCCCTGACTATATCTGACCGTGATTTCATTTTCAATCTCGCAAGCTGATCGAGTTTATTTGTTGTCTCTTTGTCTTCTCGAAATGTCAGGATTTCGCTCATATGTAATACATTGTATTACAAATATAAAACTTTTACGCTTGCATACTCATATTGCTCAGCTTAATAGTTGCATTCTGTAAAAAGCTCAATAATATAATGGCGCCGAGGGGGGGAATTGAACTCCCGAGGGGCAAAGCCCCACAAGCTTTCCAGGCTTGCGCCTTAGCCGCTAGACTACCTCGGCACGCGCCTTCATAATAAACCATATGATTCTTATGCTTTTGCCTTCCATCCTTTTGGATACGTACTTATTTCCATCAGCACGCGGTCTGTTGTTGATACAATACCCGTAGCAGCCTTCAATATTTCATTGGACTTCATCTGCGCCCTGCCGAACGATACAGCCTCGCCTTTTAGCGTAAAAATAGCAACAAGGTCTCCCCTTTCTATCCCGGTTTCAACCGTCAGCACACCCGGGGCTGCAAGACTGGCGCCGTGGCAAACCGCATCCACGGCATTATCACGGATAACTATTTTCGGAAGATGGGAAAGACCAAATTCCATAGGATTGATAACCTTTCGCAACTGGTTCTCATTCCCGCTCTCCTGCCACTCGATATACGCATCCCGGAGGTCATGGAGCGTTATTAACTTCTCATCCTCCCGGAAAGGACCGCTCTTTGTGCGCCTGAGTTCCTGCATATGCGCGCCCGTGCCAAGCGCCATTCCCATGTCATGGCACAGTTTGCGGATATACGTCCCGGCTTCACATCCGACCTTAAAAAGGACATTATTATCCTCAATCTCATGGAGTTCAAGATAATATATTGTTCTCACTCTTGTTTCACGTTTTACAGCAGATTTGATAGAAGGCTTCTGGTATATTTCACCTGTAAACTCGCTAAAAATGCTTCTTATTTTCTTTTCAGGCATCGCAGTATGGAGCTTCATGAGGCAGACGTATTCCTTCCCTGCTGTGAGAAGCGCATCCACTGCTCTTGTCGCCTCGCTTAGCATAATAGGCAGAAGCCCTGTAACGTTCGGGTCAAGCGTGCCGCTGTGCCCTGCTTTATCCAGATTCAGGATTTTCTTGACCCATGAGGTCACTTCATGGCTTGTGGGGCCGGCAGGCTTATCAAGGTTTATCACTCCTTTGCGGATATATTCTTCCAGGGGGCGCTCCTCCGGTTTTTTACCGTACTTCTCGTCGGTCTTGTCCTCGGATTTTATCAGGGTCTCTCTTTTTTTCTCGGAAGGGAGTATCATTTCAAAAAACCAACCGCTTTTATCGCAATTTCACTTATCTCTTCAGGGCTCCACTTACTGGAATCTATTACCAAATCATACACCGAAAGATCATTGATATCTATATCATAATAATTGAGGTATCTTTCCCTTTCGCACTGCTCCCTCTCTGTTGTCTCTGCCATTGCTTTTTCTACTGGTTTGCATTCCCTGAGCGCGATACGCTCCGCCCTTATTTCAATAGGGGCTTTGAGCCATACCTTAAGATTCGCATCCACAAGAAAACCGGAAAGACGTCCCTCAAGGATGATATTATCCCTTTCCATGGCAATTTTTTTTTGCATCTCATCTATTTCCCGGTCTATATCCCCATTGCGTTTTGCAAGCAAACCGAATTCCTCGAGGCACATACACCTATCCTCCGCGCATTTCCTGAAAATGTCTCCCATGGAGACAAGTTCCATCCCAAGCCTTGCGGATAATATTCTGGAGAGGGTGCTTTTGCCGCTTCCTGGAGGGCCGCTGATTGTTATTATCAATTACATACCGCCTATGTTCAATGCCTTCCTGGTCATCTGGCTTACGGGTATTGAACACAGGAAATACCAGAATAGCCAGTATTGGAAAGGTCCAAGAAGTGTGTCCGTTAATTTTTGCTGGCCCCAGAACGGGAATACCATCGTTGCATCAGGATGTTGGCTGATTACAAGATAAACCCAGAAAAAGAGGGGGATTGATATGATACTTATATACAGCATGGGCTTGAACTGCTGTTTCATCA
>JAPZAN010000061.1 GCA_027460605.1 Candidatus Methanoperedens sp. | reverse complement strand
TCTCTTTTGTAATGCTGCCTTTTTTTGCTTCAGTGATTAGACTCATAAGAATTACCGGTCTTTCGAAATGTGGCGCTTATATTTAAATATGTTCAATCAGAAAAATTGATTTTAAATCAAGTAAAATTGATTTGTTTTTACTAATTTGCTATTTCTCCAATAGAAATAAATATATTCAACTTACTTTATTGTTTCATTATGGAAAAAGAGGGAAATGAAGATAGATTATTTAAATATGTGAAAATTAATGATCATACAAAAGATAATCTAATAAATAATGAGTTATTTTTCAGTCACCCCGAAGACTTTAATGATCCATTTGATAGTAAAATTGAAGTAGAATATAAAGGTACAATAAAAGATTGGTATTATTGGGCAGCATCAAGAAGAAAAGATATTGATAAGAAAGATATTAATCAAATGATAAAAGATGAGACAATAATAGAAGTGGGGAATGGAATTTTTGAAATTAATCCAACCAAAAATGATAAATTACTTAAGGATGTAGCTAAAAATCATTATAAGATATGTAGTTTTAGTGAGACAAAATTAAGTATTTTGATGTGGAGTCATTATGCTGACAGCCATAAAGGAATATGTCTTTGTTTTAAGACACATAAAGTAAAAAATCATCATTTACTTGAATTTCTTATATCAGAATCAATGTCAATGGGAGTGTCAACTCCTATGTTATTTCCTGTTGATTACCATAAACCAAAGCAAAAAAAAATAAATATGTTGACATTGCCTCCAGAAGAAAATATAAAACTAATAGAATTTTATAAAAGAAAACATCGAGATTGGAAATATGAAAAAGAACATAGAAAAATTATATTTGATAAATTTGGGCATGAAAAAGGTTTTACTGTAAAGTATAGAAAAGAAGATTTGGAAGGCATTATTTTTGGTTTAAAAGCCAAACGAAAAGAAATTGAAGTAATTATTAATATTATCAGCAGTTACTATTTGAGGCAAGGCATAAAAGTTAATTTTTATAGTACTCATGAGATTCAAGGGGAGTTCGCAATTGAAGTTAAAAAAATAAATGATATTAGCGAATACTTAAAAACATTAAGTTGATTTCTAACCAAAAACATTATTGACCCTCTTGGATATTTAATATTGGAAAATCCATCCTGATATCAACAGTTTATTATTTTACAATAGACAAGCCGACGGAAAGATATTCGAAGAACGACCCGACAAAAGGATATATGGGGACTTTGTTGAGTTGTTCTACACTTAATAATAAACAAAGACGAATGATCTATGACTCTAAGCAAGCCTTCCGTTTCACATTCGGCTTTATTCTATATTAGCTTAACTTAAATCTTTTTTCCTGCATCCTCGAAAGATTTCCCACCGTAAACCAGGTCATATATATTATCTGCAATGTCGCTCATGCCCGCCCGCACCTGCTTCATCGTATCCCTGTCCCTGATTGTAACCGTGCCGTCCTCAAGCGTCTGGTAGTCCACGGTTATCGAATACGGTGTGCCGATCTCATCGTTCCTCCGATAGCGCCTGCCTATGGTTCCTGAATCATCAAAAGCCACAAGAATCCCGGCTTTCCGAAGCGCTGCGACAATCTCATTTCCCGGTTTAATCAATTCCTCACGCGAAAGAAGCGGCAGCACCGCAGCCTGCACGGGCGCAACCTCTGGCGGCAGGCGAAGCACTATTCTTTTCTCTTCCTCCTCTATTCCTTCTTCTTTTCCTGCCTCTTCTTCAAAATATGAATGTTCAAGAAGAGAATACATTATCCTGTCAATCCCGAATGAGGGTTCAATCACATGCGGTATGATATTTTCACCGTGCACTTCCTCGGTTATGCTTTCAAATTTTACAGCGTCCTTCCCGATTTCAATCTGCTCGCCATCGATTGTTAATTCAATCACGTCGCCTGAAAGTTCCCCGGCTTTTAATGCCTTTAATGCATTTGCGATTTTCCCTGCTTTTCCTTTGAACTTCGGGCCGAGAATCCCCATATCGGGTTTGACAACGAAACGCTCGATTTTTTTAGGGACATCGTAGGAAACATAAACCGATAATTCCTTCTCGCTCTGTTTTGCGTGAGCCTTCAGGTCATAATCAGTCCTGTCCGCAATACCCACAACTTCCACCCATCCGAACCGCTCGCTTAAAACTTCAGCATCCCAGCAATCGGCAGCGTAATGAGCCATCTCATCTTTCATGTGCTGCCTGAAACGCAATTTCTCTGGCGATACCCCGACCCGGATGAGGAACCGGTATGTCATGGCAAGACAGTATGCGAGGAATTCGTGTGCGATTATGCCGTTTTTAACCGTGTCGCCTAACGAAATTTTTTGCATTTCACCAGTTGACTGCCCTTCCTGTGAATAAAGATTCAGCACGGTATCTGCGATTTCTTTAAATCTCGGATGCGTCTTATCCCTCGGGTCAATGAATATCTCAGCCTCAGCCTGCGTGAATTCCCGGAGACGGATAACTCCCTGGCGCGGGGAGATCTCATTGCGGTATGCTTTTCCTATTTGCGTGGCGCCAAAAGGCAGGTGGTCGCGGTAGAATTTAAGGAGGCGCGGGAAATCCACGAACATCCCCTGCGCAGTTTCAGGTCTGAGGTAGCCGGCGCGCTTTCCGCCCGGACCGATAGAGGTTTTGAACATCAAATTGAACTCATAGACTTTGCCGAGCCGCCCGCCGCATTCAGGGCATTTGATATTGTTTTTGCCGATGACTTCGGTCAGTTCGTCCGCGCTCAGGGTATCCGGGTTTTCCACAACATCCTGAACAAGATGGTCAGCCCTGAAGGCTTCTTTGCACTT
>JAPZAN010000060.1 GCA_027460605.1 Candidatus Methanoperedens sp. | reverse complement strand
AAGCCGAGGCTTTAGCCTGCGAATTAGAGGGCAAGGCTGTGAAGTATGATTCGATGGAACAATACATCCCGAAATCGGATGTGGTAATAAGCGCCACCAAAGCCCCCCACTTTGTTTTAACACATGAAATAATGTCCCGGTTAATAAAAAAACGGAAAAATGGAATAATGCTTATCGATATAGGGAACCCGCGAAATATCGAGAGCAGTGTAGGGGATATCCAGGGTGTCAGCCTGTATAATATCGACAGCTTAAGAAGCATAAGCGAGGCAAACCTTGAGAAAAGAAAGGAAGAAGCCAAAAAGGTTGAGCTGATTATCGAAGAAGAAATCGAGCATCTCAAGAAGCAGTATAAGCGCCAGCAGGCGGATAATATTATCTCGGCGCTTTATTCAATGGTTGAAAAAATAAGGGAAAAGGAGCGTGAAGAGGCGGTAAATAAGCTCATGGCGCGGCATACCATCGGGGATATCGAGCGTGAAGTGCTGGATGACATGACGCATTCTTTTGCCAACCAGATACTTGCCGAACCTACGAAGATTCTCAGGAATGCGGCGGAGCATGATGATGAGAGGTTCCTGGATACGGTGGCGGAGTTGTTTAGGTTGAACGGGGAAAAGGGGAAGAAGTAAAGGGTGTAGGTTTTTTAAATATATGGAGCTTGGTTATACCCATTAGCTGTTACTTCGTGCCATATTTTGCCAAATTTTCCCATCAATCTCCCGAAGAGGCAACCCTTCCTCCGTCGCAGCGCGTTCGAGATAGTCCAATGCTTCCCAGTCGCTAATTTTTTTACCAATGGCGCTTGACACGAATCTCATGATG
The DNA here is from genome assembly GCA_027460605.1 of Candidatus Methanoperedens sp. Classification (GTDB taxonomy): domain Archaea; phylum Halobacteriota; class Methanosarcinia; order Methanosarcinales; family Methanoperedenaceae; genus Methanoperedens. The sequence goes on along the minus strand of JAPZAN010000060.1, from coordinate 12,860 downwards.
TAGACATTCTGGTTTAATAGTTTGAGCCCCAAACAACATACGAAGGTATTGGAAACCAGCAAGACAAAACCTCGGACTCCCACGGTATATGCTAACTGTGGACTCGATTTATTTGCCCATTCTTCTAAGCGCGCTATTTCTGTGAGTCCTTTAAAATCTTTCTGAACGCGAATAAGATACTCAATAACACCGAGAAGAGTTTCAATTCTCTTTGTGTCATTATAATTCAATTCTTTTATAGCGAATTGATTAGGTCCGCACTTGATAATAAGTTTTCTTAGATCATCAAGTGATTTTATATCAGGATGGTTCTTGACAAACAAATCAATGCGAGGTCTTACAAATGTATCGTACTTGCGATTGAGAGATAACACGCAATCAATTACATTCAAAGCTGGATTAGACCAACTATAATCATCCCGTTGAGGCGGGCGTCCAAATGACTTTAGCACTTTTCTAAGTTTTTCAATGGATTCCTGCTTTTCGTCTTGTTGCAAAAATAATTCCTTCAATAAAGATATTTGTCATGCTTTCGAGCAACATCAGTTTTACCACATTTCCCTATGCCGACTATTTTCGATAATTCCCTATTCTGAGATTTCAGCAGCGCCGCCTCTTCCTCCGGTATAAGTATAAGATGCACGTGTTTATGCTCTGGAAGATTTACCCTTTGAAGTGGTTTGAACTTGCCATCCTCATAAATCGCGGGTATTGCTTCGCTCATAATATACGAAGATTAACCTCTCTTCAGATAAAGATTTTCTTGTTCCCGACAATCTCTATCAAGCTATTGCGCAATCAGGCCGCCATCCACAACCATGGGATGACCGGTGACAAACGAAGCGGCTTCCGAGCACAGCCACACTACAGACTCAGCGATCTCCTCAGGTGTGCCCATCCTTCCTACCGGCTCAATCGCCGTAAACTGCGCCGCAGCCTCAGGATTACCGCCCGTGACCCGCTCCACCATGGGGGTGCGGATTACACCGGGACAGACGGCATTGACGCGGATACCAGCCTTTGCATACTCAAGCGCCGCAGCTTTTGTAAGCTGTATTATGCCGCCCTTGGATGCACAGTAGGCGGGCATTCCCTGGAAACCTACAAGCCCTGCCACGGATGCCATATTAACGATAGCCCCGCCGCCCTGCTTCCGCATTTCGGGAATCTCGTACTTCATGCACAGCCATACGCCTTTGAGGTTGATATTGATGACACGGTTCCAGTTCTCCTCAGTGTAATCTGCGGTTGGAGCCATAATTCCCTCGATGCCGGCATTGTTGATGGCGCAGTCCAGTCTGCCGTAGGTATCGACCGTCCTTTTTACCAGCGCCTCAACATCGGCAGTCTTTGATACGTCTGTCTTTACGAAGATAGATTCACCGCCAGCCTCCTGTATCATCTGCACCGTTTCCTCCCCGCCTCTTTCCATGACATCCGCTACGACTACCTTTGCCCCCTCCCTGGCAAATGCCAGCGCGCAAGCCCGTCCAATTCCAGAACCGCCGCCTGTCACCAGCGCGACTTTGTTCTCTAATCCTAAAAGCATTTTAACCCCTCCTCATTCTTGAAATACTCTTTTTGGTTATGTTGCTCAAAATTTTCCATGTGATTACCCCCATATTCTTTAATGATTTGTATCAAAGGGACTTATAATTTTCCAGTACATTTGAACCGCAAGTAACTTTTTAAACCCCGCCCATTATTATAATCCCTCATGCACAAACCCGAACTTCTTGCACCCGTCGGCAGCAAGGAAGCCCTCATAGCAGCCATCGAGAATGGAGCCGATGCTGTGTATTTCGGGGGAAAAGTCTTCAGCGCACGTCAGTATGCCTCGAACTTCACACGCGAGGAGCTTGAATGGGCTATCGATTATGCGCATGTCAGGGGCGTTAAGGCATATGTGACCGTGAACACGCTCGTCAAGGATTCCGAGCTTGAGGAAGCCTGCGATTACCTGCAATTCCTCTGCAATTGCGGTGCGGATGCGGTCATCGTGCAGGATATGGGCATCCTTCGCTTACTGAGGGAGCAGATGCCGGAGCTTCCGGTCCATGCCAGCACCCAGATGACAATTCACAATGTGGAAGGAGTGAAGTTCCTGCAGGATATGGGAGTAAAAAGAGTGGTACTCGCCCGTGAACTCTCGCTGGATGAAATCCGAAGGATAAAATCGCAAACTAAAGTGGAGATTGAAACCTTCATTCACGGCGCCCTGTGTTTTTCATATTCTGGACAATGCTTTTTGAGCAGCATGATAGGAGGGAGAAGCGGGAATCGCGGACACTGCGCCCAGCCGTGCCGGAAAAAGTACAGGATGAACGGAGTTGAAGGTTATCTCCTCAGTCCTAAAGACCTCAACATGAGCGAACATATCCCCGCTTTAGTTAAGGCTGGCATCGATTCATTCAAGATAGAAGGACGGATGAAGCGGCATGAATACGTGGCAGGCGTTGTGAGGGTTTACCGGAAACTTATCGACAGGTATTTTGAAGCGCCGCCGGACTTTCGGGTAACAGAGGATGAAAAGCATACATTGCTGCAATTGTTCAATCGCGGGTTTACAACCGGTTATTTTTTTGGGAATCCGGGAAGCAATTTGATGAGCCGCAAATACCCTTATAATATCGGTACAGAGCTTGGCACTGTGGTTGATTATGAGCCTTTGAAAAAACTTGTTTCGATAAAGCTTGATGCGCCTTTGAGAACAGGGGACGGCATCGGCATAGGGGAAGCCGGAGTTATTGCCAGGAAAATATTTATCGAAAATCGAATGGTTGCGGCAGCAAACCCAGCTTCTACGGTCAGGATACCCTTTGATGGCGATGCCGCAAGAGGCGATGTCGTATTCAAGACATATGACAGCGGGCTTATGGCTGCGCTTGAGAAAGGCAATATCAAAAAAATCCCTTTAAAAATAGCATTAAAAGCAAAGATTGGAGAGCCTCTGGAACTTCGCATCAACGATGGAGAAAATGAAATTGCGGTTCATGGAGGAATCGTAAGCGGGGCAGAAAGAAAGCCAATTTCCAGGCAATCTATAGCTGAACAATTAATGAAGCTGGGGGGCACTTTTTATGAAGCGCAGGAAATTACATTTGACATTGATGAAAACATTTTCATACCGGTTTCTCTACTTAATTCGATTCGCAGGGATGCGATTTCGCAGCTTGGGGAAATGCGAGCAAACAAATGGAAACGCCAGTGCAACAAACCTGTAATCGCTCTTGAAAAAAGAAAACTGGAATTTAAACCCCTTCTCAGTGTAAATACAAGTTCTATCGAATGTCTTGAGGCTGCGGTTGATAACGGCGCCGATGTTGTTTATATTGGCGGGGAAACATTCGGGAAAACGCTTGAAAAAGAGGATTACAGCTATGCCATAGAATACGGAAGGAAAAAGGGAGCTAGTGTGTTTATAGGCATGTCGCGGATAATTAAAGAAATCAAGGATTTTAATCATCTGTCTCCAGACGGTTACCTAGTTGCAAATTTGGGGGTTTTATACCATCTTCGCAAACAGGATACGAATAAGCCAATTGTTATCGATTATCCTTTCAATGTTTTCAACAGGCTGACAATGGATTACCTCTTAAACCCCGTATTTAAATACGGGGACTACAGCCAGAGGGTAACATTGTCGCCAGAACTTACCCTGAAGGAAATAAAAAACCTGACGTCTTTCGGTCAGACTGAGTGCATCGTGCACGGGTTTTTCCCCCTGATGGTTTCCGAGCACGGTCTTGTGAGCGGTCTTTTTTCAGGGAGAAGGGATTCTGACTTTTTATTAAAAGATGAAAAAGGCTTTTCATTTCCAGTCAAAACCGATACGCAAAACCGCACTTATGTGATGAATTCCCGCGAGCTTTGCATGCTTGAATATGTGCCCGATATCGTAAAAGCGGGTGTTGGCTGTCTTCGGATTGAAGCAAAAACCTATGATAAAGATAAAACAGGAGAAATAACCGGGGCATACAGGGAAGCGATAGATTACAGTATTGCTGGAAAAAAGATAGAAAAAGGCTGCTCCGGGGAATATACCACAGGTCATTATTTCAGGGGGGTTTTATAACAAGTCCGAAAGAATGAATAACCCTGATAACATAAAGAATTCATCTGAACAAAAAGCATATATATCATTAATAATCATTAAGAATCTGGAGTACTGATGCCAATAGGTGTATACATCTGCCATTGCGGGTCGAATATAGCGGGTACCATAGACGTTGAAGACGTAAGAAAACATGCCGGGCAATTAAAAGATGTCGCCATAGCGCGGGACATACCCTTTGCATGCGGCGATGCGGGGCAGGAACAGGTGAAGAAAGACATAGCAGAGTACAAACTTGACCGCATCGTTGTAGCTGCATGCTCGCCGCGCCTCCATGAGGTCACATTCAGGCGCGTGCTTGAGCAGTCAGGCCTCAACCCCCATCTTCTTGAAATGGTAAATATCCGCGAGCAGGGTTCATGGGTGCACTCTGGCATGGGAAACCTGGCAACCCAGAAGGCAAAAGACCTTGTAGCCATGGGTGTTGCAAAGGTCGCGCTGCTTTCCCCGCTGGATAAGAAAACCGTGCCTGCGAACAAGGATGTTCTTGTAATCGGTGCAGGTGTAGCCGGGATAGAGGCGGCGCTAACTCTAGCCAATATCGGAGTAAAAGTGCGCCTTGTGGAAAAGGAGCCGACTATAGGCGGGAAAATGGCGCTGATGAATGAGGTTTTCCCGACAAATGATTGCTCACTTTGCGTTCTTGCCCCGAAGATGTCTGACGTGCAGAACCATCCCAATATCACACTCTATACCTATTCTGAAATAACAAAAATTGAAGGAAGGGCTGGAAATTTTAAGATAACGGGAATCAAAAAACCGCGGTACATCGATGAGAAAAAATGCAAAGGCTGTATAGACATCTGCGCCCGCGTATGTCCCATCGACGTGCCAAACCAGTTCGATTACGGCATAGGCGCAAGAAAATCCGTCTATATACCTTTTGCGCAGGCTGTGCCGCTTGTGGCATGCATTGATGAGCATTGTGTGGGCTGCGACCTGTGCAGGCTCGCATGTCCCGCTGAAGCAGTTGATTTTAACCAGAAGGCAGAGGAATTTGAGTTCAATGCGGGGGCAATAATAGTTGCAACAGGTTACCAGCCTTTTGACGCAAAAAGAAAGGAAGAATACGGATACGGGCGATACAAGAACGTAATAACCAGCCTTGAACTTGAACGGATGCTGAGTGCGGCAGGTCCCACCCACGGCAGGGCTGTGTCACCATCTACAGGAAAAGACGTAAAAAGCGCAGCGTTCATCCTGTGCGTGGGCTCCAGGGACGAGCAGGTTGGCAACCCTTATTGTTCAAAGGTATGCTGCATGGCTTCGATAAAGAACGCCATGAAGATAGCCGAAAAATATCCAGATGCAAAAGTCACCGTCCACTACATCGACATCCGGGCAGGTGGCGAGATGTACGAAGAATATTATAAGCGCGCGCAGGAGATGGGCGTATCATTCATACGCGGGCGCGTGGCAGAGGTTGAGGAATCGGATGGCAGGACAATAATCCATTACGAGGATACGCTTTCGGGCGAGAAATGCCAGGAAGTATATGATGTTGTAGTGCTTGCAATCGGAATGGAAGCTAATAAGGATTCTGAGCCGATAGGTAAGATGTTAAATCTCTCAACGCGCCCTGACCGCTTCTTCCAGAGCGCGCATCCCAAGATGCGGCCGGTCGATACGCACACAAAAGGCGTCTTTATCGCAGGATGCGCCGGGGGTCCCAAGGAAATTCAGGTATCCATCGAGCAGGGAAGCGCCGTTGCTGCGAAAGCTGAGAGTCTGCTGCACAGGGGTGAGATCGAGATTGAGCCAATGAGCGCCTACGTACTACCTGAGCTCTGCGACGGATGCCGGATTTGCGAAAGCGTTTGCGAACTCGGACGGATAAAGGTGATAAAAGGAAAAGCCGTTGTTGATGAGGTGGCATGCAGGGGTTGCGGCTCGTGCAGCGCGGCATGCCCCACCGGCGCAGTGCAGCTTAGAAGTTACACCGATGACCAGATTATGGCGCAAATCAAGGAAGCGACACGCGAGATAAATGAATTCCCGCTCGTTATCGGTTTCCTGTGCCACTGGTGCAGTTATGCAGCGGCTGACCTTGCAGGTTCCATGCGGATTCAGTATCCAACGAACTTACGGAACATCCGGGTGCTGTGCGCGGGAAGAGTGAATCCCTCCTTTGTACTTGAAGCGCTGCGCAGGGGAGCGGACGGTGTTCTCGTTGCAGGATGCAGGTTCGGTGAATGCCATTATACGATAGGCAATTACTGCGCTTCCCAGAGGATGAACGTGCTTTCGAAATTGCTTTCAGATCTGGGCTTTGATGAGCGCCGCCTGAGGATTGAGTGGATAGCAGCAAGCGAAGGGGAAAAGTTTGCAGGTATAGTAAAGGACTTTGTCGGGCAGTTAAAGGATATCGGTCCAATCGGTAACGAGCTTAAGCGGTGATAGGGTGAGCGAAGAAAAACTTGAAGTTACCGCTGACAGCGAGGTCAAAGGCACTCATTTCCTGTACACCCAGAAGACCGCAAAGTCAAAAAAGCTCCTTGATTACGATTATAAGCGCTGCAACGGCTGCGGTATATGCATCGAAATCTGCCCGAAAAAGGCAATCGAAGCCGGCCCGTTGATAGAAATTGCCACAGGATTGGACGCGCCGCCTGTTATCATCGACCATACAAAATGTTCGTTTTGCGGCATGTGCGCGGCATTCTGCCCTGTTAAATCTATCAGGATGACTGTGAACGATAAGGATATCCTTGAATTGCAAGAATTCCCGCACCTTGATTCTGGTGTAGTGTTCAACGATAAATGCCTTCCCTGCCTGATATGCAAGAAGTCATGTCCAGAAGAGGCTATCAGCGTTGAGCTTACTTTCCCTAAAAAAGAAACCTTGGCGCCGTTTAAGGAAGGTAAGCAAGGTGAAATCACCGTGGATATGGAGAAATGTACCCTTTGCGGCGCATGCGCAGAGCTTTGCCCGGCGTTTGTTCTTGTTGAGAAAAAAGCAAAAGCGGATGACCTCATACCTTTTGATGACCTGCTCGTTGATAAGACAAAGTGCGATTACTGCGGTATTTGCGTTCCATTCTGTCCTGAGGATGCGATAAAAGTAAAGGGCGATTTCGATGCCGAGGAAGTAAAAAAGATTGCTCCAAAGATAACCGGGAACATTAAAGTGGATGATGATAAATGCACACGATGCGGCTGGTGCGAGGCAGTCTGCCCGTATGATGCCGCAGAGGTAACAAAACCATTTGAGGGCGAGATTTCACTCATTGATTCAAAACTCAAAGGCTGCGACCCTGTGGGCTGCCATGGATGTTTCAATGTCTGTCCTTCAAAAGCATGGATAATTCCCAGCGATAAGAAAATAGATGTCGTGCGGGATTTCTGTACCTACTGCGGCGCATGCGAGAAAGCATGTCACGTCAAAGCTATCGGGGTAAAAAGGACAAAAGCAAAACACACTGAAATAATGGATACGCCGTGGGCAGAGGACTGGAAGAAAGCGATAATCTGCATGACCACAAAAGAGCGGAAAAGACCTGACGTATCACGCACGCTGCATGTGGAGAAAGCGGAAAAGAAGATTGAACCGGAGCTGATTAAGCCTGATGTCAATCATGATTTTAGAAATCTTGTTGATGAAAGGATTGGAAAATTGTCTTCGCTCCTGGATAATAAGAAAGTAAGGCTCACATGGGAGAAAAAAGAGCCTGCGTCAGCGGCGGCTGAAATAAAGAAAAGAATTAAAAATGATTAGCGTTCCAACTGCTGCTGCCGCCTTTTTTTCCTGTCCTCAAGTGTTTTTTTGACCAAATCGTCAATATCGCTGTGCTGTTTTCTCTCTTCATGAAAATACTTATCACTTGAAATCTTCTCTGCAAGCTTTTTTTCTTTGCCGGGAACCGTCTTTTGGAAAATCAACAAATAATTATAAAGCCCCGGATATGATTGTTTGTATAGCTCAAAATCATTGCTTTTGCAGATTAAAATAACCTCTCTCTCATTCAGCCGCTCTTCAACCGGAGGACCAAAATCCATTTCTGCTTTTTTCCAGTCGATTATTATTAATTTCCCATGGCTTTTAAGGATGCGTTTTCCCTCTTTCAATATCGAGTCCCTGTCTTCTATCTCATGAAATACATTGGCCATGAAAAGGACATCAATGGAATTATCGGACAGCGGGATTGATGATTCATTTGATAAAATGGGTTCAATGTTGCTGATTTTATCTTTTTTTATTTTATCGCGAAGTATTTCAAGCATTTCCTGCTGGATATCCAGGGCAAAAACTTTTTTGACCCTGAATGATGCAGGTATTGCGAAATAACCTGTTCCGCAGCCAAGGTCAGCAAGTACCATTTCCCCGCTCAACTCGATTTCATCAAGATTATTTTCGGGATTTAAAAATCGTATCCTGTCAGGGCTATCGAGTATTCCCGCATTCCGGACGTTGAATTTATGGGCCATTTATTGATTATGAATGAGTATGCAATATCTTAAATCATTTCTTCCCAGTTCCGGGTTTGAACGGCAAACTTAAATTAAATGAAAAAGATAATTGAAAGGGAGATTTGTAAATTAATTTTAATATGCACACCACAGAAGAAGTATCCATTGGCTATGATGTTCTTGCAGTAAATGCGAAGCTTGCTCAGAATAACCGCAAAAAGCTTGACAGGCACGGGATAACTGCTTTTAACATAATGGGAGCTATTGGCTCAGGCAAGACGTTATTGATTGAAAAAACAATCGAGAGCCTTGGCAAAAGCCAGAGGATTGGCGCCATTGCCGGGGATGTGATAGCGCGGATAGATGCCGCACGTTTTGAAAAGTATGGAATCCCGACCATAGGGTTAAACACAGGGAAAGAGTGCCATCTTGATGCGCATCTTGTCGAGCACGGGCTTCTGGAACTCCCGCTTGATTCCCTTGACATCCTTTTTATTGAAAACGTGGGGAATCTTATCTGTCCTGCCGACTTTGAACTTGGCGAACATAAAAAGGTCGTGATTGTAAGCGTCAGCGAGGGTGATGATATTGTGGAAAAGCATCCTTTGATTTTCAGCACGGCAGACCTTATTATTGTGAATAAGATAGATATCGCTGAGGCTGTGAATGCGGATGCTGATAAGATGGTTAGTGATGCCCGGCTTATCAATCCGCGCATTGATGTTTTGAAGATGAGCCTTAAGACTGGCGAGGGTTTTGGCGAGTGGGTGGATTTTGTGAAGAGGTCTCATGAGCGCGCATGTTAGCGGAGCGGTGATGAGGCGGGGTTGGAGAAGTATTTTTCAGACCATGGTATTTACGAAATAATCCCGTATATTCTTAAAAATGCTATATACAGGCCTTGTACTTCGTACGGGGTTTGTGACTCCCGACAAAGTCAATAGGTTAAATATGGCGCATTCCATTATATGGCTATGACCTTGATTTCACATTCTTGCGAAGGTAGAATCTATATCGCTGGAGCATACAAAAGTTTGCAGCCTCAAGGTTGTAGCTCTAAAAATGAGGTCGACAACGACCCACACTTCCTCGGCGGAAAAATGACTTGGGGAATTTGCCGCTTTGACTTTAGGAACAATATGCACGAAGGCGATTACGTCTTTTTTGTCCTACCCAAGCATAACTACGATGGTTTTGGTCAAATGATTTTTGCGTATATGAAGATAAAGGAAATAATTTCCCACAAGGAAGCCTTTTTCCGCACGAACTTGCATAAAAAGCGTATGAGGGAAAATGCTCGTGTAAACGGCAACATTTTAGTGGATGAGAATGGGGGATACAACAAACTTGATGATGGAATGCATTATAGAAATTTTGAGAAAATAAAAGGGCATTATGCTATCGGAGATGAAATTGAATCCCGTAAGTTGGACGTTTCAGAAATTCGAGAAAAAGGTAAAACCTTCGTCCACAAGCTTGAAAGAGTGTTTGGCGAGTCAGGAGATAGCGTCTTTGACATTCTTGGGCGAAAGGGTCGGAAAATGAATTCCAAGCAAGTCCAGCAACTCCTCGCTTGGTTAAACGACAAACCTTAGTGTCGGTTCGGAATGCGGAGGTTTAACCCGTGATGCCCCACCATTCATGGTTGGGTATTCACTCCTTCCGCAATCCAACAGGAAAATATATCAGGCATGGCAAAAGATTATTGAACACGGGGTAAAATATGACAACACAGGACAACTTAAAAGAAGCCTTCGCAGGAGAATCGCAGGCGAACAGGAAATATCTTGCTTTTGCAGAAAAGGCAGACCAGGAGGGTTACAAACAGGTGGCAAAGCTCTTCAGGGCAGCTGCCGCAGCCGAGACAATCCATGCGCTTAACCACCTCCATGTGATGGGAGGTGTAGGGAAAACCACCGATAACCTGAAAAGCGCCATTGAGGGAGAAACAGCGGAATTCAGGGAGATGTACCCGAATTTCATAGAACAGGCAAAAAAAGAGAAAGCCCAGGATGCCGCAATTCTCAGTTTCGAAGTGGCAAACAAAGTCGAGAAAATCCACGCAGGTCTTTATAAACAGGCTCTTGACAACCTCGGCAAGAACAAGGTAGTAGATTATTATGTCTGTTCAATCTGCGGAAATACGGTGGAAGGAAGCGCGCCTGGGAAGTGCCCCATCTGCAATGCCCCGAAAGAGATGTTCAGGAAGGTTGACTGAAAAGGCGATACAATGGCAAAGAAACTTGCAATAATTTACGGAACCGGATTTGGCAACACCGGCATCATGGCAAAAGCTATCGAAGAGGGAGCAAGAGGCGCAGGCATTGATGTAATTATCAAGAAAGTGGAGGAGGCTTCACCGGCTGATGTGGAAAAAGCTGATGCCATCGCTATCGGTTCCCCCACATACAAGGGTGCGGGCATGCCCACCGTGATTAAATTCGTAGAAGGCTTATCAAAAACCCTGCTCAAAGGCAAGGTAGGAGCAGCTTTTGGTTCATACGGCTGGAGCGGAGAGGCGGCGGGAGTGATAAGCAGGATGCTGAAAAGCTATGGCATGGACGTCATCGAGCCTGACCTGCGGATAAAACGCATACCTGAAGGGGAGGGCGTGGAGGTATGCAGGGAACTGGGGAAGCTGAGAAAATAATACCGGGAACTCTAATTCTGGCAGCCGCAATTTTTATTCTTGCCAATCCAGCCGCCGCAGGCGTTGAAATATCGGACTTTTTTTCCGATTTCACAAGCAGCGATGTTACTGTTAATTCCACGCAGGACTTCCAGGGAAAGGCGGTTTTTGAGCTTTTTTATTCCGGCAGTCCGGTAGAATCACAGGCAGTTACTCTTAACATGAGAGCAGGTGAGCCGGTATATAAGGTCATAATATGGCAGAATAAGCCGCAGTACGATTATTATATTGCAAAGGTCAGTATTTACAATGACAGCAAACTTTTAACCAGTCGCTCATATGAAGTATCGTACGGGACATCTTCATTGCCAGGTTTCCATGTCGTGGATTTTTCACCATCAAACAGCGGGGTGCAATTATTGCTGCGCCCTTTCAACCCGAGCGCAGTGGATATAAAAATCGAATTGCTGGATAACAACGACGTTGTTTACACAAAGTTAAAAGAAGACATATCTCTCAAAACCTTGCCTGAGGAAATAAAAACGACATGGCCGTTTTTGCTAACCGACAAGAAGAACTATATTGTCCGTGTAAAAATTTTCACTCACAGGCTTTATGCACCTGCGCTGGTTAATACCTATATAGCGAAGTTCACAGCCACCAGCGATGTTGAAATTCTTGCGGACGACGTCCAGGTTGACGAATACGGCGCCAGCGTGACCATTCGCGGCAAATCCCAGGTGCCGTTTGACGGGTTCATAGTAGTAACGGCAAGGAACAGGGCGACCAATGAAACCAAAATATTCCGCCAGCAGATGGAGGAGATATTGCTTTCAGGAAAAGAAGATACTGCCGGGGTCGTTTGGAAAGGACTTGCGCCCGGGACATATGATGTGGAGATACTGGCGCAGGATAAGGGGAATGTTACTGTTGACAAATATGAAACAGTTTTGCGCATCCCCGAATCCTCTGCTGCAACTGCAACAGCCGCTGCTAAAGGAACTCCCGGATTTACGGCATTCCTTCTTGCAGCGATGCTTCTTCTGGCTGCGCGCAGGCTAAAAGGTGGGTAAATGTTTGACCTTATCATAAAGAACATCACCCAGAGAAAACTCAGGACAGGGCTTACAATATTCGGAATAGCGCTGGGCATTTTCGCAGTTATTGTAATGGGCGGGATGTCGGAACATTTTAACCTCACGTTTGACAGGTCGATAAGCCTGACCGCTGATAAAATCCGCGTGCTTCCTGAGGGAGGTTTTTTCGGCTCCACTCTTAACGAGTCAAAGGTCAGGGAAGTTAAAAGGATTCCGGGAGTTGCAGACGCATACGCGATGTTACAGGCGCCTCTTGACCCGGAAAGTCTTGGGTTCTTCGGCGGAGATGTAGTCATCGGAATCCCTCCTGAGAAACTTGAACCTGCATTGAAAGACACAAAACTCACCCAGGGCAGGTTCCTTGTCACAGGAGATAGTTATAGGGCAGTTGTTGGCAGCAGCGTGGCGCGCGAATTCCATCTTAATGTCGGGGATGAGATTGAGATAAAAAGCAAACGAGCGATTCGGACCACCTCAATAACCAGCAAAAGGAATTTCACTGTTGTGGGTATCCTGGAATACACAGGTTCTTTTTTTGACAACAGCGTGGCGGTTCCCCTTGACAGGGCTCAGAAATTCTACAACAGGGGAGATACGGTATCTGTGATACTGG
>JAPZAN010000059.1 GCA_027460605.1 Candidatus Methanoperedens sp. | reverse complement strand
GGCTGCTGATACAAGTACCTCTTCGGAGAGCCCGGCTTCTTTGAGCACTTTCATTATGCTTATTGCATTAGAATCGTTCACTTTTTTTGGCTGATTCTTTTTCTTTTTTTCCCGTTTTATAGTTGATAATTTCATAATATTCTTCCTTAATGGTCTAAAGTCGGATTAAGGGCACCTTCCCTATAAAATAGATTCCTGCAATAACCAGAAATGATGAAAAACCCACGATATTAACTGCCTTTTTAATCTGAAACGGTTGCGGTTCATTATATTGCCCCCCCAATACATGAAAACCCACCTTTTCAAGCCTCACATTCAGGGCGCCGGAAACCGCAGCCATCGACCAGCCGGAATTTGGTGATGCAGTTCTATAATGGTCTTTAATGCACGTCCTGATTGCATCGGAGGGCTTTCCAAAAAAAATCGAGGCAATGAAAATAAATACAACGGACAACCGCGCCGGCACCCAGTTTACGATGTCATCGAGCCGTGCAGACGCATAACCAAGGTCGATGAAAGGCTCTTTCCTGTACCCGACCATGGAATCAAGCGTATTTATCATACGGTAAGCCAGGGCGCCGGGCAGACCGAATACCAAGAAATAAAAAAGCGGTGAGAGAATACTGTCAACAAAGCTTTCTGCAAGCGATTCTATTACTGCTGAAGTTGATTGTGATTCGTTAAGTACGGACGTATCCCTCCCAACGAACGTTTTTAAATCACTTCTTACCTTCCCGATGTTACCCGCTTCAAGGTCTTTTTTTATCCCGAGAGCCGAAACCAGCAACATGCGAATCGAAAAGCTGGATTTCAGGAAATATGCGGCGATGATTAAACCCAAAAGACCGGTGCCCAGCGAGATTATCAAAAGACCGGCAAGAACCGCAATCCCGGCGCAGGAAAACGCCATGAACAATCCATAAATCTTCCTGTGGCGGAGAGAGGCACCGCGCGTAAACACATCTATCATTTTCCCCATCCACACTACGGGATGAATAAATGCGGGCGGCTCCCCGAATAAAATATCGAACAATACGGCAAGGAGCAAAACCCGAAGCCAGAAATCAATAACTATCATAAAGGGTTACGCCCCTTTATGACGTCCCGAGTCACGCCTCGGGAGGGCGTGTTGGGGTATGCTTTGCATACCCCTTCGTTTGATAAACCTTTCTTAAAGGTTTTTGATAAAACTTTCCTAAAGTTTTTCACAATTCCGGCTCCATCACCAGTTTCCAGATATCTTTGAGCTTCTTTCCTTCCATCAAAGCCCCCAGCACCTTTTCCGCTATGTCACCTCTGTGGATAAGGTTGCAGCCGGCGCAGCTCCATACAGTTCCGCCTGTGGATTTGCGGATGAGTTCTCCGCCCGTCCTTACATCTCCGCAGGGATAAAATGGACAGAAACAAAAAGTGCAGTCCTGTCCTTCAAAGTGGCAGGGATAATATTCGCAGTCAATCCTGCTCCTTGCAGTAACTCCTTTTTCCAGGGCCTTTCCTATCTCTTTTTTTGCAAGTTCATTTCCCCATTCTGCGATGACCCTTGAAAAAGCTTCAATCAACTTTCTATTTTCGCTTCTTTTCCGGACTGCAACCCTGATATGATTTTCAAGACCAAAAGAAGCGCAATCCCGGATAATAATACCGCGCTTTAGCATTCTTGCAGTCAGTTCTCTTGAATTGATACCGAAATTCCCTGCATCGATGAGAATGAAATTTGTATCGCTCGGATATGGTTTAAAACCGCGTATCCCGCACAGGCGGGATGCCAGCCATTCCCGCTCTTTCCTGATTAATCCAAGTGATTTTTCTATATAGTCCTGGTTTTTTCTAAGAAGCTGCTCGCCAACCGCAGATGCTGCAGAGTTCATATTCCAGTGAAGGCGGGCATTATTCAGGAGTCCTGCAAAACCAGATGAAGCTACAGCAAAACCAATCCTCAAGCCGGCGACGGAGTAAGTTTTGGTAAGAGAACGCAGTACAAGGATAAAATCGCAAGATGCTGCTATGTCAGCAATACTCTCACGCGGCTCTGAAAGCTCAATAAATGCTTCATCAACGAATAAAAAAGTTTCAGACAAAGCGCATGTTTTTGCCATCTCGATAACATCCCTGCGCCGCAGAAGGTTGCCTGTGGGATTATTCGGATTGCAGAGAAAAACAACTTTGTAACCTCCGGGATTCACTTTTGTTATCTCGCGGTAATCAATGTATTCTATTTCTGCCCCGAATAATCTGCACTGGAATTCATATTCCCCGAAAGTCGGGGATGATATTATGACTTTATCGCCTGGCTCAATAACGGTTTCTGCGAAAAGCCTGATCAATTCTGATGAGCCGTTTCCTGGAATGATATTTTCAGGCAGGACATTGAGAGAATCTGCTGCAGCTTTTTTAAATCCCGGATATCCGTTGTCGGGATACTTGCTGATGTTTTGAAAAACGCCGTTCAATAATTTCTTTGATTTTGGCGGACCGAGGGGATTCAGGTTGACACTGAAATCCAGCAGGTCGTCTGCATTCTTTCCTGAAGCCAGCGCATTTTCTGATAGCCTTGCGCCGTGAACGCAGGGCATCAATCCAACCGCGGTTTTTTTAACTCTATTAATAAGAGGCACAAACCCTGTTTAGTCTGGAAAGAATATTAAAGTGCCGTAAAGAAAAGGTAATGGTATAAATTAAAAACTTTTTCTTATAAACGCCTCTGGCATATGATTTTGGTTATCACAGGAATATCAGATAATTCCAAGCATCATGTTTTTAACTCAAACAACTCAAATAATAAGTCTATAGATTTGGTTTTTTCGTATTTTGAAATACCAATAACGGTAGGCTTATTATTATAAAACGATATGCTTAGCCACAAATTTCACAAATAGCTTTAAATAGTATGAGGTGACATTCTATAGTAAGACAACAAATCGTTGTCGGGGTATGAAAAATATGGTAGATATAAGAAATTTTGTATTAAGGGAAAAGAATGGAAACGAGACTGGAGTATTCACTGGTCATCAGCCGCGGCAGGCAGCATTGAAGGCAGCTAACCGCAGCAAAGGAACAAAATCAAAACCTGTTGAATTAAGGCTCAGAGAGAGAGGAACTAAGAAGATTCATGTATACAAGGGATGGACAGAAACAGTTGCAGCCCCCAAGAACAAACCAAAATGGATGCCTGCAAAAATCAACAAGCCAAACGTAAAGAAAGTAGGCGTTGAGCTGCTGAAAAAGATTTAAATTTTTACTTTTTTTTATTTTTTAGGAAACTTTATATATAGTAACCTCAATTTTCAATTAAGGTGAGTTCATGAAGTTTTCAAAGTTATTGCTGGGTTATATTTTCTGGGCATGTGCAGCGGCTGCTGGCATATTCTTAACACTGGTTCTCATACCTGAGTTCATAAAAACGCTTGCTTAACGGGATTGCATCCACCAGAACACTACAACAAAGGCCAGAATCACAACAATGAGTCCAAGCAGACCCGCTTCCGGGCCGAAAGGACCCGCCAGTTATGAACTGGTTATCCGATGCTATGTCCTCTTCGTTGCTGGATTGCGATTCATGCTTATCAATTATATACGGGCTCGCTGGGATTTGAACCCAGGTCATAGGCTCCGGAGGCCCATGTACTATCCGGACTATACTACGAGCCCATCAAATAATAAAGTATACCGGCAATTATCGCCTTGCGCCAAGTACACTATCGATGTTAGTACCGATAAATCCTCCTGCCGCCACCGCAATCATGAGGATAAAATCATTTCGTATCAGGAAGAATGCAAGAATCGCAATAGCAAATGCCCCGAAAAATGCCGCCGCTTCGCCAAGATGCGAAATTGCGCCGTCTGTGCCAGGCCTGGCTTTTCTAAATGTCGTAATCATGCGCGGCTCTCCTTTGTACGTTTCTCCTATCTCGCTTGCCAGCGTGTCGCCGCAGGCTGTGGCGACCGAGCCGAGATACCCGGCCAATAATATTTGTCCGTGCGCAGGAAAAATTCCATAAGCCACTGCAAGTGAAAGGGCAGCCAATGAATTGCTGAAAACATTCTTATATCCGCGAACACCCCCTTTTCCCTCTGCTATCCCCCTAACCAATTTATAATCGTATTTGTAACGTGTAAAGAGACTTCCCAATAAAAAAAAAGCAAGAAGAATAAATAACCACGTTATATCACTGGATATGATAATCACAACTCCAAGCAGCGTTGCACTCAGCATGGCCGAGATATCGGCGATACGGGCCCGGAAAGCAAGATATCCGAGAACAAAAGAAAAAACAAGTACCTGCATGAGATACAAGGTGTCAACATTGTAACCAAACATATAGAAAAGCCACATTACCATCGCAGAACCGAAAGGTATGACGATATTATCATCGGTTGTTATCATGGATTCAAGAAGCGCACCGGTAATAGCACCGATGACTGCAAGAAAAAAAATCATACCGTAGGGGACTTTCAAAGTAAAGCCCGATATCCAGGCTCCTGCAACAAATGCATAAATGCTTCCTGAAATTAAGAAAATAATACTTGATTTTGCACAATAGTACTTTTCATTTCTTGTATGACCCGTCTGTTTTGTTTTCTCAAGAATATTTATGGCATCTGCGACACCATCACCGAAAGTGGTGATGGCAAAAGCCGCCCCGATAATAAATAAAGGGAATTTATTTTGTCCTACGACCAGACTTATTATAAAAAGGAAGGCTATGGTAAAAAAGAGTTGAATCAGGCTGATAAGTTTACCGGCTTTGATATCCGATTCACGGGCAAAAAAATGGAAAGCATACGAGCTCGGGGAAAGGACAGAAAAAAGCATGGCTACGCATCAGGCCGATAAGAATAAAAATGCCCTGTTTCTCACAGCACTGTATCAACTTCATCATTCACCGAGATGGATTTCATAGGCAAATACTTTATCCTTACATCCCAATAAAAGAACGATGGGATTCATTTCGAAAGCATATGAATGGAAACTCAAAAATGCAATAAAAAAACAGGATGTTCCGAAACACATCGTCCTTGCGCTTTCTGAAAATGATTTGCTCACAGATGATAATTATAGCAAATTGAATTCTTTTGTCACCTGGTGCAAAGAGACGGGAATAGGTACAGTCACTATTTTTATAAGTATCATCGAGGTGGACGCAAAGCTTGGCAGAAAAATCTGCAATAAATTGTCAGAAGAAATCCCATCCGCGCTTTATAACATCACTCCGAATATTACTGTAATAACAAGAGGTGACAGGGAGATAAAAAAACACGACTCTTCAGGTATGAATCTTGAGATTTCTCTCGGATACAGCGGGAAGTATGAATTGACGCGGGCAATAAAGGAAATAATGACACAGGTGAAGAATGGAAAACTGGCACCCGATGAAATCAATGAAAACGTGATTGAATCCCATTTATTATTTAAATCCGAGCCTGATATTGTAATCCGGGCAGGGGGCAAGAGATTGACTGATTTCCTTATCTGGCAGTCAGTTTATTCCGAGCTGTATTTTACGGATGTTAACTGGCTTGATTTCAGGAAGGTTGATTTTTTAAGGGTAATAAGAGATTTCCAGAAGCGGCAGCGCAGATTCGGGAAATAATCCTACCACTTAATCATGTTATGCATCACAGCATTATGGTACGTAAGTTCATGAAGTATCTTTATAACTTCTTCTTTTGGGATTTTAATAAATCTCCTGGAGATGGAAATAACATCTTCAACTTCCACAAGGCCATAGTAGCTTAACAATTTGACAATCCGCATAACCGTGTTTTTTTGTCTTTCATGCTCACGTGTCTGGTATGTGCGTATGGCACGCAGGAAGTCTATCCTGCGGAACTCAGGCCAGAAAGGAGCGCAGAAATATGCGGCGCATTCATTCCCGTTAGCCTGCCATGGGAGGAAATTGGATATCCTTTCATCGCCGCCAGTCCTGATAATAAGGTCAACACAGGGCATAGAGCCGCTCGCAGGATACAGGTTATTCGATATCGTATCTTCGTTAATGTCTTTTAAGGATAATTCACCGGTTCTGATTTTCCAGGCCATCTTTCGCGCAGCGTCAATAAGCTCCTGCCTCCCTCCGTAAGCAAGCGCAACGTTGAGGTATACGCCATCGTAATTCTTTGTGAGTTCTTCTGCATGTTTTGCTGATGATCTGAGGGATGGGGGGAGTAGATCAATATTTCCAACCACCCTCACTCTCATACGCCGTTTATGAGTGCGTTCATCGATGCATATTTTATCAAATTTTATACCAATGAGTTCAAAAATCCTGTTTTTCTCTTCATCCGTTCTTTCAAAATTCTCTGTTGAAAAAGCGTAAACTGTGAGCTGTTTAATACCGAGGTCAAAACTCCAGTCAAGAACTTTTTCAGTCGTGTCCGCGCCTTTAAAATGACCGTAATAATAAGCAAACCCGTGCTTCCTGGCAAATCGCCTGTTGCCGTCCATTATAATGGCAACATGGGATGGGACTGGTTTATCTTTTATTTCGTTGGCAAGTAAAGCCTCATAACCACCGTATAAAATTCCCGCTAAACTCAATCTATCACTCACTTCATTTACAGTTAAAGGAGTATTAAAGTTTAACTAAAATCTCCGAGGCTTCGCTGTTCTTCGGTTCGTTCTTCCATATTCACGGAACTCCCGATTTGTTTCAGGATTTTCACGGCAACTTTCAACCCGATTATCTTAGAAATAGTCTGGAGGTCAGAAACCCGAAGCGTCTGCATATCCCGGATTCCTGCATTAAATAGCTTCCGGGCGCGGACACGCCCTATCCCTCGTATCTGGATAAGGTCAAGAAGCTCAGGGCTTGCCCCGTATTCCACGCGTTTTTCAAGTTCGGCTGCCGCTATTGTACAAGAGCGTTTCTCATGCTTTCCAAGTTCCGCCATCGAATGAACAAGCCAGAGCGCGGTTTCAGAAAGCGCCCTTATATCGCCTTCACCAATTCCGAATTTCCTGACTATATCTTCTTCTTTTTTCTCGTTTATCCAGTCAAGCATCACGCATGCGGTTTTTACCTCAGACAGGAACCACTCGTAATCCACCTTGAACTGCGCCGGTATCTGGACAAATTCTGCATGGTGTTCCATAACGAGGTCGCTTAACCATTCATAGTCGTTTGAGCGCAGGTACAATTGCCGCATATCCGGCGTCCTGCATGCAAGATGAAGAAGCGTCAAATCCGTATACTGGATGCTTTTTTCTTCTATCTTCTCCATTCCTTCAAGAATCATCGAAGCAGAAAGCGGGTCGATATACAACCGTGATACAAGCTCTCCGAGGCGCGTTGCAAAAAGGCCATCCTTTTCCACAATCATCTTTTTATCAACCAGGAATTCTATTATTTTATCTATTACAACTTTCAGGCTCCACGGCTCCTGTTGTGTAGAATAAAATGTAGAACCCATGAATTCAAGCAATTCATCCATGTTCCTTGCAAACCCTGTTACAATCGTGGAAAGGATATGTGTGCGCAGTGCATTCTCAGAGCCAAGTTTTGACCATATTTTCTCAGCTCCCGCAAGCACATACTGCTGCATTAGCTCCTCTGACTCATCATAGGTTTTTGCGACAAGAACGGCTTCACCGTAAGGGTCAAGTCTCGGGCGCCCTGCTCTTCCCGCCATCTGTTTGTATTCAAGAACAGGTATGGGCGTCTGCCCGAAATTGACATCGTAGCGCCTGTAGCCCTTGATTATGACCCGCCGCGCCGGGAGATTGAGACCTGCCGCAAGAGTGGGAGTTGAAGATATTACTTTTATTATGCCTGCCCGAAAGCCATTCTCCACGATTTTTCGCTGCTCGGAAATAAGTCCTGCATGGTGGAATGCGCTTCCGTTTTCCACGCACATGGCAAGTTTTCTTGTGGATTCCACTTCACTTGTTTCATTAATTTCAGCCGCAAGTTTTTTTAGCTTTTCTTTTACCTCGCCTGATATCAATTTCGATATCGAAGTACCAACCCGCGCAGCCATACCCTCGCTGCTCTTGCGGCTGCTTTCAAAAATGAGACATTGCCCGCCTTCCTTTATCGTATCTGCAACCAGTGAAATGGCGCTGTCCTTATGGAACTCTTCTATCGTGCGCTGGCTCCTGTTAGCAAAAGTAATGGCATTTCCAAAGAAAACCCCTTCTTTTAATACTATGGGGCGCCAGCCGCTCACTACAGGTTCGGCATCAAGCCATTTTGCGATTTCATTTGCATTTCCAATGGTCGCAGAAAGAGCTATGATTTGCATATCGGGATTAATCTGCCGCAATTTCGCAAGAACTATTTCAAGCGTTGGGCCGCGGTCAGGTGAATCGATAAGGTGAATCTCATCCGCGATTATAACCGTTATTTCTTCCAGCCACCGGGTTTTGTTCCGCAATAGCGAATCCACTTTTTCCGATGTTGCAACTATGATGTCAAAATTCCCCAACCAGTCCCCACTGGCATCGAAATCGCCGGTCGCTATTCCTGTGGATATGCTTATTCCATTGCTTTTCTTCAGGCTTTCAAAACTTCGGAACCTGTCGTATTTTTCTGATGCCAGGGCGCGTAGGGGTACGATGTAAAGGGCTTTTCCGCGTTTGTTTTCATCCAGTATTGATTTTAGCATGGCAAACTCTGCCAGTAATGTTTTGCCAGAGGCTGTGGGAATGGCGGCCACGATGTTTTTGCCGTCGAGGAGACCTGCTTTGATGGCAGATGCCTGCGGTGGATAAAGGTCGGTTATGCCTAGTTTAATGTAAATGTCTATTACAGAGGGCGGTAAATTAAGGTCTTTTATTTTTATTTTGTTTTTTTCTTCTTCTTCTTTAGCTCTTTTAATTTTTTCTTTTGCCTTTTCAATTCCCTCTTTTGCACATTTATTATCTGGGTCTATTTTAAGAACTTCTTCCCACCTTGAAATAGCCTCATTCCACTTCCCATTATTATCTAATTCCTTAGCTTCCTCATTCAACTGGTTTATTTGTTTTTTGTGCTCTTCCTCTATAGCTTTTGTAATTTCTTCATTTGCCTTTTTAATTCCCTCTTTTGCTTCTTTATTCTCAGGATCTAAAATGAGAACTTGCTCCCAAATCTTAATAGCTTCTGCGTATCTTCTGTAGTCAAATAATTCCTTAGCTTCCTCATTGAACTTGTCTATTTTTTCTATTCTTTCTGCTTTTTTTGCCTTTATAATTCCATCTTTCGCTTCATTATTCTCAGAATCTAAAATGAGAACTTGCTCCCAAATCTTAATAGCTTCTGCGTATCTTCCGTTGTCAAATAATTTCTTAGCTTCCTCATTGAACTTGTTTATTTTTTCTATTCTTTCTGCTTCTTCTGCTTTATTAATCCCATCTTTCGCTTCTTTATTTTCCTTATCTAAAATGAGAACTTGCTCCCAAATCTTAATAGCTTCTGTGTACCTTTTGTTGTCAAATAATGCTTGAGCTTTTGAATTTAACCTGGTGATTATTTCATATACCTTTTTTTTCTCTTCGCAGTCTTTACAATATTTTTCTTCGGTTTTCAAGAGCATTCGATTGCATTTCTTATCTGAGCACTTCAGTCCAGAACAGTTTTCAAAATCAAATAATATATCGTTGTAATTATGACAAATAATGCATGACAGCCGTTCTTGTTCGTCATCATCCCTACATAATTTGCCATCACCAATCCGTTCTTTACAACCTTTTATGTTATAAGCTTCGTCTTGATTCACTTCAAATTTTATTTCTTTTTCAGGATGTAATTTAGATTTAATCCAATCAGGTTCTTCTATTTTTAGTTCAAAAGTTTCAATATTCTCTTTTCTTAAAGCTTCTTTTTTCTTTTCATGCAATGGATTTGAAACAACAATTTCAATTGCTCGAATTACACCATAGTTATTGAATAAACTTATATCGGGTTTTATTTTTGTCTCTGCATTTTCATTATCCAAATACACTTCATAATCAACTTTAACCACATCTTTTAAAATATTGATTCGTTGGATTTTTCTTTTATTTTCTATTGAACGGGTATTTTCTAAATTTATTCCTGCATAGAAGATGGCTTGGTTATTCAGATATTTTTTTATTAAATCAACTAATTCCATTTTCGCATCGCAATGTTCTTTTGATTCAGGTTTATGTTTGATATTCTGGTCTTCTGGTTTATGAGCAAAATGACGTTCTTTTCCTCCGTTGCCAGGTTTCGCAATAAATTCTTTGCGTCCTTTGCCTTCTTCAGCACAATATGGACAATAGAACGGCTTTAGCTTATTTTTATTTTCTTGAGTAACACTAGCTATATTTACAGGATTATCTTTTTCATCAATAGCCCATGGATACTCTACCATTTTTCACCACATTTCTGAAAGTATTGGATTTTCATTCCCTCGCTAAAATGCGGGGATGCTTAAAAAGAATTTCTCAATACCTGCATAAAATCTGCCAGTGTGAGCGAAATATGCGTCTATCGCCAATCGACAGTTTTATCTCATAGCAGGTTATTTAAATTTCTGTGGTGTTATGATAAAATTTAATAATGTTATACTTATAACAGTTATCGGACTGGCAGTTCTCTTTTCGGGATGTGCCGGCACTCAGGAGACCAAAGTATCAGAAACAGCCAAACCAACCCCTGCTGTGCAGACTCCAGCAGGTCAAACTCCTGCCGCCGAGACCCCTGTTGGCCCCTATCAGATTCAGGTCACTGAAGTTAAAACTCTTCAGGATTGTATTATATCAGCCGAAACAAAACCTTGCTCATTAGTTAATCTGGAAGTTAAGAATAACAATGTAAACAGCCTTGATTTTAAAATAATTAAAGAGGAACTAATCTCTAAAAGTGGAAAACAGCTCGGGGATAGATACGATAGAGATGTTGGATTGAGTAATTTGTGCGTGCGGCAGTCAGGAATGGAATTCAAACTGAATACAAATACGAATCAAAACGTTGCCATGTGCTATCCTGTAGTCCATAAAAGTGATACTCCCACGTTAAATATAGCTGCAATGATTAATGGAGAACGTAAAGAATACAGCTTTGATTTAACCAAATACGGACTCACGGATTAGGGAACTGATTACAAAAAAGGTTTGGTAGTCGCTTGCGCAACCTACCCCACCTTCTCCCTCACCATCTCCACTCCCTTCTCCAGAGCCTCCTCAATCCTCGTGGCATCCGTTCCCCCGCCCTGCGCTATCCCCGGCTTCCCTCCCCCTCCGCCGCCCACGAGCTTTGACATCTCGCGCACTATCGCGCCTGAATTCACGCCCATCTTCTGCGCCCGCTCTCCCGCAGCCACCACGAACTTCACGCCTCCGACGTCGCTTGCGAGGAGCGCCACCACATCGTCATTCTTGCTGAATTCGGTTGCTGCCTTGATAAGCTCTTCAACGTCTGCATGAAGAATCTTCTTGGCAAGCACCTTCAAACCGTTTATTTCCACGGCATCACCCATCATCGCCTTCACCCTCGACTCTGCCAGCTCGGCTTTCAGGCGCTCGTTCTCTTTCTTGAGTTCCTTCCATTCTTCGAAGAAGCGGTTCACAGTATCAGGAAGCTGCTCAGGCGAGACACGAAGCGCTTCCGAGGACTTATTCAGCAGTTCATCCCTCTCCTCCCAGCGTTTTACAGCCGCTTCGCCTGCCGAGAACTCGATACGTTCAACGCCGTCCTGTATCCTTTCGGTCTTGATGAGCTTGATAGGTCCGATTAGCCCGGTATTCGAAACGTGCGTCCCGCCGCAGGCTTCCACATCATTGCCCACCCGCAGGATGCGTATCTCCTTTCCCGGAGGCACGCCGCCCTGGTACAGCACAAACCCATATTGTTTTTCAGCCTCGACCCTGTCCATCCAGTCAATGAATACAGGAAGGTTTTTCATAACAGCTTTGTTCGCAAGCAGCTCGATTTCTTTGAACTCGGCGTCGGAAATGCGTTTGTAATGCGTGAGGTCAAGCCTTGCCCTGTCTGTTGATTTCTGCGCGCCGGTCTGCCAGATATGCTTCCCCAGCACGGTTTTTGCTGATTCGTTCACGATATGCGTGGCAGTGTGGTGGCGCATGTGCGCAAGGCGGCGTTCCCAATCGATTATTCCTTTTACCGTATCCCCTTTCTTGAACCCGAAATCTGAGTCAGTTTCATGCACGATAACGCCATTTATATTCTGCGCATCCACTACGTTGGCAACATAATCATTGACCGAAAGCGTGCCGTGGTCAGCAGGCTGTCCCCCGCCTTCAGGATAGAATAATGTCCGGTCAAGTATTACGTTGTTTTCTATAACATCAAGAACTTTTGCCTCAAACTCCATTTGTTCAGGATATTCATAATATAGCTTTCGCGTTTGTGGCAATTCAAGCGGAAGCGTCTCCGATTCCTCTTCTTGTGACTTACTGTGTGATTGAGCAACAAGTGAATAGAAAGTATCGGGTAGTTCAACTTCAACACCCACTTCTTTTGCAACCTCGCGGGTAATCTCTGGCGGGATGCCATGGGTATCATATAACTGTATCAGCTCTGCAAGCGGAATTTTCTCTTTTTTCTCCCTGAAATGCTGCGCCGTCTTCCTGACAAGTTTTGTCCCGCGTTCAATGGTATCTGCGTATTTTTCCTCTTCAAGCGCCACGATTTCATGAATTGTATCAAGGCGTTCCCTGAACTCGGGATATTCGGGGAAGTTCCGTATCTGCATCTCTATGATTTCAATTAGAGGCTCCCTTATATCCAGTTCCTTCATGAGGCGAAGCGTCCGGCGTAGAACGAGTCTTGTGAGATATCCAGCTTTTACGTTGGAGGGGATTATACCATCGCCCAGCATGAAAGCAAGACATCTTGTATGGTCGGTGATAGAATAGACCGTCTCCACGGGCACCATGAGCTTCTGGAGTTTCTCAACCGTAGTGCCTATGCTGTCTGCAACCTTCTTTCTTAACTGCAGGAGATTTGCCTGCCCGCTGATATCCATCACGCCTGCGAACTTTGCATTCTGTGAGAATATCTCTGCATATTCCGGATTTTCAATAGAGTGCTCAATACCGGCCAGGCCCATGAGCTCATTAACTATCTTGGGGAACACGGCATCGTAAATCGTGGGTGAACCTTTGGACGCCCAGACAAACCTCTCAAGACCGTAACCGGTATCAACAATGTAATTATCCATCTTCTCGTAGGTATCGCCCTTGATTTCAATCGAGCCGCCTTTTGTCTGCTTCAGGTCCATGAAGACAAGCGTCGCCAGTTCCAGTCCACCAACAAGCACTTCCACGCTGGGACCGGCGTTTCCCCCTCCAGACCATGGCGATTCCTTATATGTTACAGCGTTCAGGTCAAGACCAAGGCTTGCAAGCAAAGAATCGCAAAGCTCCACCGTCCTGTCCTTCCAGTATATTTCCTGCCCGCGCTTATTAAAACAGTGGTGCGCCATCATTTCAAAGGTTGTAAGATGGCGCCCGCTCCTGCCCACTGCATCAAGGTCATCAAGGCGAATGCAGGGCTGCGAAATGGTCAGGGGATTCGCTGGCGGCGGCACAAGCCCCGAAGTTACAAAGGGCTGGAAGTCCGCTATTGAAGCGATGGTAAGATATATGTCATCGCGCCAGCGTGCGATTACAGGATATCTTTTAACACGGGTATGACCATGCTTTTCAAAAAAAGATAAATATGCTTCACGCATGGAAGATATGTCGTATTCTTTCTTGAACACCGGGGCGCCGATGAACGAATAGGATACACAGGGCGGATCCCCGCAGAATTCAGTTTCAGAATCCCGCGTCCAGAAGTTCTTGCCGCATTTCGGGCACTGTTTACGCACAAATCCATTCTCTTTGAAATAATCCAGCTGGTACTCGTCATTAAGCATAATATCCGGGTAGTAATTGTAAAGGGAATAGATAATTATATCTGGAAAATATCCCTGAAGTTGTTGGCAAAAACCTATTTTATAAAACTATTCTATCTTAACCTGGCTCTTTCTGTATTCCTACAACTGAAAGGAATCTTTTTACCACAGCTTCTTCAGCAAGTTTCAGGAGCGTCTGCTTATCTTTTGTACCGCTGAACACTCCCAGGGGAATCTGCGCACCAGCGAGCATTGCATGCCCCCCGGCTTTATCCTCCCCGAAGGCATCCTTCATCACGTTGCCTATATTAACCCGGTCATCCCGGCTTCTCCCTGAAATATATATGGTGTCTTCGCCGAGCCCGAATATGAGCGTGGTGGTTATTCCCTCAAGGGTCAACAAATAATCAGCCGCCTGTGCAAGAGTATCCCTGTCCCGGATAGTCCCCACGTTTGAAATAAGATAACTGCCTTTTATCTGTCTGTTCTTGATGGCCTCGCCGAGAATATCAATCGACTCTGTGGACTTGGAAGGAGTTTCGATTCTGCTTAATATATCGTGGTTCGCAAGCGGGAAGAGGTACGCTGCTGCAATGAAATCAGCAGGGTCGGTGTTCCTGCGGAAATCATCCGTATCAACTTTAATCCCGTACAAAAGAGCGGTTGCAAGCTCCATTTTTATCGGTATTTCAAGATCCTGCAGGTATTTTGTCATTATGGTGGCGGTTGCGCCAATATTCGGCCTGATATCCACATATTCCGCTTTTACCTCTTCGATATCTGCCTGGTGGTGGTCTATCACAACGTTGATTTCAGTATTCCGGGGTAACATATTATTCACCCCGGGCACTGAACATTCCAGCATCGCGATTTTCTTATATTCGGATGCTTTAAAGTCCTTTGACTGGTCCAGTTCTATATCAAGAAGGTTGATAAACGCCTTGTTTTCATGATGCCCTATCTTTCCTTTGTAAAGTATTTCCGCTTTAACACCCACGCTGTTAGCTATCTCTTTCAAGCCCATGGCGCTTGAAATCGCATCAGGGTCGGGATTGTCATGGACTATGATAGCCAGTCTCCCGTCCCCTACTGAACTTACCAGTTTTTTTAATTCCTGCGCCAGTTTTACTGATGTTATTCTCTCGATATACTGGACAATAGCTGAAGCAATGGCTTTGAGGGGGAGGTTTGATGGCAGGACAACGAGGTCCGCGCCGACAGTTTCCATTTCTTCTTTCTGCTGATAATTATGCGCCCTTGCTACAATATGGACATCGGGAGATGCTTTTTTTATATGAGCCAGAGCCTTTTTATTTGCCTCTATATTGGAACTCATTATGAAAACTGATTCGAGATTCCTGATATCGAGTTTAGAAAGAACCCCGGCATCGCCGATATCTCCCAGAAGGGCATTCAGGTTTTGCTCTTTTAATGTTTCTATTTTTGCGGAATCATTATCTATCAGGATAATATTTTTATTCCGTGTTTCGAGTTCCTTTGCTATTGCAAGCCCGATGCCGCCGCTTCCCAGGACAGCATAGGTGACCCTGATTGGCTTCGATTCGTCGTACTTCTCCTCTATATGTAAGCCTCCTGAATATCTTATATTATAAGTAACAGGTATTAAACATTAATTTTTTTTTAATTTTTGCATGACTTATTAAATGCGTCATCTTATCCCTCTTTATTGATTTACTGCGTTTTATATTTATGGTCGTGAGAACAAGAAAGAATGTATTGTAAGGAGTTCGCGGGTTCGAATACTTTGCAAAGCGATTAAATAGGATGTATTTCAGTAAGATTGACCGATGGTTGATTGGAAAAATGTCAGGTTGATATATGGCGATAATACGTTAGAGCATATCGCAAAGCACAAAGTAAGCTTATCTGAAGTGCATAACGTTCTTGATGGATATTTCATTTCATATAGGATAAATGCAAGTGGTGTTTTAAGGTATCTGATATTGGGAGAATCGTATGGCAGGGTGCTGATAGTAATCTTAGAGCCTGTTGGAACTAACGAAATGCAGTTGGTAACTGCTTTTGATGCTTCAGAGAGCCGTAAAAAGTTATATAGGAATAAAGCCAAAAAGTGATTAACATGAGAAAATACAAGGCAAAGGATGAAGAAGACCTCATAAAGCAAATCGAAAGCGATACTGAGTTGGATAAAGAACTGGAAAAGGAAGAGCTTGTAAAAGGTCATGTGGTTGAGATAAGATACGCAGGCAAGAGAACCGGTATTAAGAAAAAAGAGAGCGAGAGAAGGCTTGCTGTGGCGTAATTTCTTATGGCTTTTTATAAACCAAATTGAGCTCTACAAATACGGTTTATGGTGATGTCAAAATAAAATTTTGATGCAATCAAAAATCATCCTGAACTGCCCTGCAAAACATATATCCAGCAGGATAACCAAATCAGGAGAAAATGTTCAAAAGTTTTACATTCTGGAAACGGCGGGCTTTAAAAAAGCTGTTATCACAGCCAGGCAAGAGGCTTACGATTTATACCAGAAACAATCCAGACTCGGATTCCCTGGCAAGTTCTCTTGCATTAAAACATATAGCAGAATATTACAACATGGATGCAGATATTTATTATACAGGGGTAATCCAGAACAAGACACTTATCAATGTATTGGGCGACGATGTGATGAAAGTCGAGGCAATAACACAGTCCCGGACGGAAACAGCTTTTGTTGATTTGCTGCCAACGGAGTTAACAGGCGAAAAAATCACTCCTGCAATCGTAATCGGGCATACTCTTGGCAATACAGAAGGAATACGCTGCACTTACCGTGATATAAGAACCACAGAAACCACATCAAGTATAATGATTGAATACCTAAAGAAACTCGGTGTGTCAATAGATAAAAGACTTGCAACCCTCCTTCTCTTTGCTATCAGGGACAAAACCAAGACCCTGATAACCAACTTCACGCTTGAAGATATCGAAGCATACTGGTATATCCACAAATATGTAGATATGGAATTACTGGTAAGCCTGGAACATCCCTCTGTCAGGTTAGAGACATTTAATGATTTATCCCATGCAATAAACAACAAAATAATAAAAGGGGCTTATCTCTTTACAACTGTGGGTTTTGTCAAGGACCCGGG
>JAPZAN010000058.1 GCA_027460605.1 Candidatus Methanoperedens sp. | reverse complement strand
ACGTTGGATAGAGAAGTGAATGCATGGACTGAAAAAAGGAATGAACAAAAAAAGATGATCAACTGGAAGTTTACAAGAGAGAAGGCTGATAAGAAAATGTCAAAGTATTATGTATAAAAACTAAATTGTTGAGACACTAATTATCATTAAAAACTAAACAACTTAGAATATGTTTAGAAATTAGGTTCTTGAATCTATCTTGAATTAGTCCTCCGATAATCTGATTATTTATAACCCCCTCGTCCGAAAAAATGAATGCAAAAGGTGGTAAAATTGCAAATCATTTCGGTTATAGGGGGTTCTTCCTTTACAATGCTTTCATACTAATATAAGGGTGAGTGAGATAAAATGAGCATCAAAAAGTCTTCCCATGAAAAAAATGATAATACCTGCTGATACTGGAAAAAATTAGAATACCTTAAATTTCGCAATAAGTATCAGTGTGGGAAATAATCTCACCTGGCGTCAAAAATATATTGGGCATCAAGAAGATGATAACAAAACCCACACTGTAATCTAAATCTGACTTATGGCAACCTTCATGCAAAAGAAGGGAAAAATGTTAATGCTAAAAAATCATAACTGTTGAATTCCGGATTGGCATCCTTTTTTATATTATAAATCCACAGTCTCACTAATGCTGCGATATTTGTGAAGGTTAATCGCACCAATACTTATATTTGTGTGATTTCAAGTCCAAATTGTATGATGCAGAAAAAATCAAAATCAATACTTATTGTAAACAGCGAACCCGATGTAGCTGGCCTTTTTTCAGAAATGCTGCTTATGGATGTTGATAAGTACATAATTAATACGGCATATACTGGAAATGATTGTTTACTGGCACTGGAAAGAGATATACCTGATATGGTTCTTTTGGATATGGATTTCATAGATACGGATGGATGGAACTTGATTGAAAAAATAAAAGAGACAGGACGCGAAATCCCCGTGGTGGTCATTACGTCAAAACCTCCTGGCATAGATGATTTCTTACGCCTTTCGATGGTATCCGACTATCTTATGAAACCTGTAACCCTTGATGGTCTCCTCATGGCTGTCAAAGACGCACTGGAAATCCCGGCTCTCCTTCTGGAATGCATTGAAACTGTAAAACGCTGTAAAGGAAAAGAAGAAATACTGTACCTTGTATTCTCATTATTGAAACAGGGCATTGCAGACAGGATTTATCCTGACAGGATACTTGAAAATGACCCCGGGACGAAACTTCTTCTTTATAATTTAAGGGATAAAATCGAAAAAACAACCAGGGAAATAGATTCGTTTAAAAATAATAAGGTCTTAATCGCCTGATTTCTCTTTTTCAGTGTTTTTATTCGCAGACTTCACACGTTTTTCACAACTCCGTTTATATCCACGTATAAACACAAATTGGGTTAGAAGCAAGGTTTGGCGTAATGACGCCACCTGAGTTTCGAAAAATATATGAAATATAATGGAGGCGTTATGAAGGCTAAAGGAACAAATTTAATGAAAAATGAAGACGCCGATGTTGGTATTGGCACGCTGATTATCTTCATTGCGATGGTACTTGTCGCAGCGGTAGCAGCAGCAGTGTTAATCCAGACATCCGGTGTGCTGCAGCAGAAGGCTCAGCAGACAGGCAAAGAAGCGACAGCGGAAGTTTCTTCCAACCTGAAAATTGTATCGGTTGTCGGTAACGTGACCGGCGGAGCGATTGACAAACTGGACGTCTTGATAGAGGTATCAGCAGGTGGAAATCCTATCGATACAAATACACTTAGAGTGAAATATATCAATAATAACAGTGCAAATTTCTTAGTCAATGGTACCAATTTAAATTATACCGAAGACAGGACTGTAGATTCATCAAATACCGTTCTCTCGTCAGGAGATCTTGGCAAGCTTACTCTGACTCTTCCTGCCTCATCCCCATTGAATGTCAGGGAAACTGCCACTATCCAGATTATACCCGAAACAGGTACTATGGTAATAAAAGATATAGCAACCCCGGCAACATTTGCAGGAAAGACTCAGTATCAGTTATTCCCTTGAAGGAAAAATTGGAAAAGGTGATAATATGAATAAACAAAAAAATAACATATTAAAAAATGATACGGCAGATGTCGGTATTGGCACGCTGATTATTTTCATTGCTATGGTTCTTGTTGCGGCGGTAGCAGCAGCCGTGCTGATCCAGACATCAGGCGTATTGCAGCAAAAAGCCCAACAGACCGGTAAGGAAGCAACGGCAGAAGTATCTTCCAATTTGAAGATAGTATCGGTTATCGGGAATCTCAACGCAACCACAAAGGCAATCCAAAACTTTACCGTAGCAGTAGAATTGACAGCAGGTGGAAACGATATGGATTTTGGCCAGGTCGTTATAAAATATATTGATGATTCTGGAACGGATACAATGAAAAATGGTTCAAGTGCAAATAAAACAGTATTTGTTTACAGTGATGAACGCATAATCGGAACAGCAAATGGTGTTCTTTCATCAGGTGAACTTGGAATAGTTACAATTGAACCTACTACCGCGCTGGTTGTCAGGAAAAAAGCCAGTATTGAAATTATTCCTGAAACGGGCACAATGGTTCTTAAGGAAATAGTAGCTCCCGCAACCTGGGGAACCAAAGAAAAAATCCAGCTATTCCCCTGAAAAGGGGAATTTTTTCCTTTTATAAGAAGGAGTAAAATATGAAAGCAAACCGGAAATTCCTGATGGACAATGAAAGAGGTGATATAGGAGTCGGCACTTTGATCATATTCATCGCAATGGTGCTTGTAGCCGCGGTTGCTGCTACAGTATTGATATACACAACAGGGGCGCTTCAGCAGAAAGCCTCAAAGACAAGCAAAGAGGCAACACAGCAGATATCAACAAATATTATTGTAGAACAGGTATTAGGAAACAGGTCGTCTTCAGCGAGCGCTGAACTCAATAACGGTTTGATAATCAGGGTCAAACCCGACGTAGGCACCACCTCGATTGATTTGAGGCAGATGATTATAACAGTCTGGGATAAAAGTTACCAGTACGATTTGAATTATTCGGATACCCTGAATGTAACTAACACATTTACCGCTACAGTTGTGCGAGATGAGGATCAGTCATTTAATTCATCGACGCCCGTGTTGAACAGCGGGGACCTTGTAAAAATCATTATTCCTGCGACTACAATTCCGGAAATTCACCTTTCCACAAGGAAAACCTTCTGGATAACATTGAACCTGGAACTGGGCTCGCCTGTAAATCTTGAAATAACCACACCTAACTCATTTGGTGTGAACCAGTACGTGATGTTGTATCCATAACAGTGGAGGATTAGATGGGTTTTTCAACCTCTGCTGTCGTGGTGGCCTCCAAAAACCTCAATAAATGTAGATATCGGAGCGGCAAGCGGCAGAGTTAAAATCATAGCTGCAAACGGTGCTGCTGATTATTTTGCAAGGTAGGTGGGATGAATGGGAGCAGGCGCATCCGCAACTCAAATGATTTTTTTCATCACATCCGTGATAATAGCTTTAGGCGTTGTGGGAGCCTTGTTCTTGAACGTCCAGTCCATCTCGACAGCAGCCACTATGGGCAGCAAGACATTTTCAGAGCAGTTGAGGACTGACATCACTATAATAAACGACCCGGAAATCATACCGAATTCCAGCGTGATTTATACCTTTTATGTAAAGAACACGGGGAAAGAAGACCTCTCTACACAATATATAAACGTTATTATTGACGGCAGCCTTGTTCCGGACGGCAATCTCACTAAAACAATATTAAACGGCGATGCAATGTGGATTCCCGGGGATGTTTTGCAAATAAATGCCACGGTTACCATTAACCCGGGAAGCCATAGCCTGAGAGTGATTACAGAAAACGGAGTTGAAGACAGTTTTGAATTCAGGAAGTCATAAATATGGCAGGATATTCATTTTTACTTGACAGGGACGAATTGAACCAGATGCTTGGAGGAGGATTCCCCAAGGGTTCACTGATAATGATAGACGGCCCCAGCGGAAGCGGAAAAAGCGCCCTGTGTGAGCGGTTCGCATATGGTCTTCTGGATAATAAACACACGGTAACGTATATTTCAACACAATTAACCACAAAGAATTTCATCAGGCAGATGAACTCGCTGGATTACCCCATAGGAATAAAACTGTTAAAAGGGGAACTTTTGTATATCCCGGTCTTTCCACTGCTTAAGGAATCCACGCCCAGGATAGATTTCGTCCAGCGGCTTATGGGCGCCGAGGTACTATTTGAAAAAAATGTCATAATAATAGATACGCTTTCAGCGCTTGTCAGGTACAGCATTAACCAGGAGAAAAGCCTGGAGCTTATTTCATTTTTCAAGAAACTATCGGGTGTGCAAAAAACAATAATCCTTACAATAGATAGCACGGAAATGCCGCCCAATATAGTCACCGAATTTAAAGATGCGGCAGAGATTCTCATGACAATAAAGATGCGCCAGATGGGGTCTGAAATTCTCAGGACTATTGTAATAAATAAATATTCACGTCCTGAAATCCAGGTCGGCGCCCTGATTGGTTTTAAAGTCGAAGCGAGAAGCGGGGTAATGATCAACATTTCCGGAGTCTCCTGAAGAGGTGATATTTTCTGGATGATAAATTTGAAGAAGCTATTCAACGGAATCCTCATTTGAATGAATATGTGGAAAAATGCAAGAAAGAGAGCGGGATTATGCCCGAC
This sequence comes from Candidatus Methanoperedens sp., assembly GCA_027460605.1. Classification (GTDB taxonomy): domain Archaea; phylum Halobacteriota; class Methanosarcinia; order Methanosarcinales; family Methanoperedenaceae; genus Methanoperedens. The sequence goes on along the minus strand of JAPZAN010000058.1, from coordinate 1,487 downwards.
TTCTTTGCAAAATTACCGCGGGATATTGTCGACATTCCCGTACCTTCCATAATTTATCCTGTAGGCGACCCCATATTCATCCATCTTAAAGGGGATAAGGCAACAAGGGAAATACGGTATATCGCAGTCGAGCCCGTACTATCTTTGGAAGAACAGAAGAAATATCGTGTGATAATGGACTCTATTCTTGAAAAGGCGGCGGATGAAATTGTTCCTGAAAACGAAGAACAATTGAGAAAACTCATGATGTCGCTTTTTAATGATTCAATACAGGTAGAAGGTAAACTTTCACCTACAGGTTTTCTTGATAAGCTGTTGGGGGAAAAAATCGTTCACTTGAGCCAGGAAGAATATGATAAAATATCCTATTTTCTTGACAGGGATATCATAGGTCAGGGACCAATAGAACCGGTGGTTAGGGATCCGTACCTTGAAGATATTCACAGTATAGGAGTTGGCAGCGTTTTTGTTGTTCACAAAATCATGGGGATGCTTACCACCAACCTCACCTTTGGCACACAGGAAAACCTGAGCCGCTGGCTGCATACCATGGGAGAGCGGATTGGCAGGCCGGTAAGCGATGCGCGTCCCATTATCGACGGTACTCTTCCTGACGGTACAAGGATTAATGCAATTTACAGCACAGACATAAGCCGGAAGGGTTCCAGTTTCACCATGAGAAAATTCATGGAAATCCCTGCAAGTATTCCCCAGCTCATCAAATGGGGAAGTATTGACGGGAACATGGCTTCTTACCTCTGGCTTCTGCTTGAGAACCAGATGAGTATCTTTTTCAGCGGTGAAACAGCAAGCGGCAAAACAACAATGCTCAACGCAGCATTGCCATTCATAAGCAGCAAAGCAAAGATGTATTCTGTGGAGAACACATCAGAAGTGTCCCCACCTCAGCCTGCCTGGCAGCAGTTGATAACCAGAGAGGATGGTCCTAAGGAATCGCAGGTTGATACTTTCACACTCCTCAAAGTCGCCCTCAGGTCAAGACCTAATTATATTATTGTAGGTGAGATCAGAGGCGAAGAGGGCGCAGTAGCATTCCAGGCAATGCAGACAGGACATGCAGTTCTTGCCACATTCCATGCATCATCAGTCAGAAAACTTCTTCAGCGGCTTACAGGTGAACCTATCAATATCCCGCCAACATTTGCGGATAATCTCAATTGCGCCCTGATTCTCCAGGCGATATATAGAAAAGGCAAATATTTGCGAAGATGTACTTCGGTTGATGAGATTGAGGGTTATCTGGAAGAAGCAGGCGGTGTGATAACCCGTGGCGTTTTCGAATGGGATTTTACAAATGACAGGCATCGCTTCAGGGGGATGAATAACAGTTTTATACTTGACAAGATAGCCGTAAAACAGGGATATGACGATAAGCGCATGATATATGACGAGCTTGCATTGCGCGCTAAAATTCTCAACAGGATGGTTGAGGAGAATATCCTTGACTATTATAAGGTAAGGGACAT
>JAPZAN010000057.1 GCA_027460605.1 Candidatus Methanoperedens sp. | reverse complement strand
TTTTACTTGAATTATTTATCTGGAAACCCATGCAGTCATGGGCTGATAAATATAACTATGAATATGCGGGTGAAAAAAAACCGGGCGAGTTCATTTTCAATACGCGGATAATCAAATATTTATTCCGTTCTATTTTCGACCTCTTCTCGAAAATAATGGTTTCATTGTATATAATATTCCATAAGCATAAATTGATTAAGAGAACTTTGAAATTCCTGGGGTATCTTGTTCTAATTTCAGTCCTTGCATATATTGCATATATTTTTATTGTTTTAATCACCAAAATACTGCTAAATATGCCGGCTGAGGCTTATTCGATTCCACTTGCCATTGCGTACTCGTTCCTTCGGTTAAGCGTTGCGTATGTGATTTGCATATTATGGACGATTCCGGCTGCTGTTTATATTGCGCGAAACAAAAAAGCATCATCATATCTCATGCCGATTATGGAAGTTGCAGCATCCATCCCTGCAATCGCGCTTTTTCCCGCTATGGTGGTTATTTTCATAAGATACGGCAGCCTGGATATTGCGGCAATTATACTCATACTTCTGGGTATGCAGTGGTACCTGCTTTTTAATATGATAGCAGGAGTGAAATCGATACCTAAAGACGTAGATACTGTCGCAGCGTCTTTCGGGATAAAAGGGAAGCTCTACTGGAAAAAAGTTCTCCTGCCTGCGATGTTCCCTTCATTTATTACAGGAAGCATCACCGCATGGGGCGGAGGATGGAACACGTTAATCGTGGCTGAGTATATTGTTTTTAAGGGGCAGGAATTTCACCTGTTCGGCATAGGATACCTGCTTGACAGGGCAACGTTCCAGACGCCTGATTCGAGTATGGTCATGTTATCTGTACTGGGTATGGCTGTAACTATTATATTCCTTAACAGGCTTATATGGCAGCCAATGTACAGGAAAGCGCTGGCTAAATATAAATTCGATTAGAGGCTCCGATGCTTGCTGAAATAAAAAATGTATCAAAGACCTATGAATCTGACGGTAATAAGATACAGGTTCTTGATAGTATTAATTTTGCTGTTGAGGATAATGATTTCATCTGCATTGTAGGGCCGTCGGGATGCGGGAAAAGCACTCTTTTGCGAATAATCGTAGGGCTTGAAAAACCCACATCAGGGGAAGTCTTTTTTAAAGGCGAAGTAATTGCGCCCGATAATCCTAAAGTTGCCATGGTTTTCCAGAATTTCGCACTTTTCCCCTGGCTCACTGTCAAAGAAAATATTGAGCTTGTGCTCGAATCAAAAAAGCAGGGGGAAGAAGCTGAAAAGGTTGCCTGTAAATATATCAAAGCGGTGGGTCTTGATAATTTTGAAAGGGTTTATCCGCGGGAACTCTCAGGCGGCATGAAGCAGAGGGTCGGGTTCGCGCGTGCGCTGGCTGTGGAACCGGTACTGTTATGCATGGACGAACCGTTCTCATCTCTTGACGCACTTACATCCCAGAACTTGAAAGACGAACTACTGATGCTCTGGGCTGACACCAGCATGCCGCCTGATGCTGTCATAATGGTGACGCATAATGTGGAGGAGGCGGTGTATATGGCTAACCGCATTATCATTCTTTCACCGCGCCCGGGTAAAATCGTTGCGGATTTAAAGATCGAATTGGAAAGACCGCGCAACAGGAAAGACCCCGAATTCTATCGATGGGTTGATAAAGTATATTCGCTAATAGTATAGGTAATACATGATTTTTCCGAAAGCAACAATCAGCGAGATAATAGGACTTCTTGAAGTGGTCAACGATTCCGGCGGCATAGAAGATGCTGCCCGCCTTGCCGCTGATTTTGACCTTGAGCTCGATGAGATACTCCCATCAATAGACGGCGCCGAATTGCTCGGTTTTGTCAGGGTGGCTGACGGCAATGTCGAATTGACCGTAGACGCCCGGAACCTCCTTGAAACAGGTATCAGGGACAGGAAAAAAATCATCAGGGATAAAGTTGCAGGTGTTGGGATAATAAAAGAGCTTACAAGTAAGCTCATGGAATCTGATGAACGCAAAATCAGCAAAAAAGAGACCCTGAAATTCCTCCAGGACAAGATTGCTACTGCTGATATCGAGAGTTATTTCAGGATAATAATCAACTGGACAAGACATGCAGGGTTAATTGGCTATAACAGTGATTCCGAAGAAATTTGTCTTATGTAAAAATAAGTAAAATGAATTCTGCTTTTTGCGTGCAAAGATTTAAGTAATCGGGTAAATAGGTAGAAACTGAATTTGAGCTAAAGCGTCTCGATAAACCAATAAATGAAAGAGACACAAAAATCCATAATTTAGCAATAGAACTTGGGTTGAATGCAGAGAATAAGACAACGGAACAGCTTATTGAAGAAATCCGGTCAATAATTAAATCCGGGAAAGCCTCACCGGAAAAAAAAGCGAGCGTTTGATATGGCAATTGGAACACCCGAAATTTTAGTTATAGTTGTTATAATAATTATCTTTTTCGGCGCAAGCAAGATTCCCGAACTTGCGCGGTCACTCGGTAAAGCAAGCGGTGAATTTAAAAAAGCAAAGCAGGAAACTGAACTTGAATTGAAGGATTTTGAGAAATCAATCAGGGAAACCAAATCCCCTGAAGACAAGTCTTTCAAAATCAGAACGATGGCAAAAGACCTTGGAATATCGGTTGAAGGCAAGAGCGATGAACAATTGCTGGATGAAATACAGAAAAAAATGCCAACTGTAAAATCCGAAAAATAAAAGGAAAATTAAAAAATTATTTCCTCTTTGGCTTCTCTTTCAGTAAGAATTTTAATAAATCCTTACTCAAGCGCGTTTCCCGTCCCAATCTATCCAGTATTTGAGTTTCTGATAAGCCCTGCGATTTCAGTTCTTCCATCCTGTCGAATACTGCGGGTTTTACCTCGGAATATTCATTGATGTCTTTCCTGTGACCCCATACATCCCCTTCCAGGAGTTGATTTCCTCTTTAGAGCTTACTACTCGAATTCTCATATTATTTTACCTCCTTATTTTATATTATGTATGCTGCAACTTTTTTACTTAATATAAAAATTAATCGAAATTTACAAGAATCATATTTACTTTTCACCATATAAATAATCTTCGTTTATTTAATGATATTTGGAATAAGTTATACTGTTAATAGAAAATACAGATGCTTATCCTTGCCCGTTTTTCTCTCTGTTTTTTGAAGCCAGGCTGGCTATCCTTGCGGCAAATGCTCCCGCCACGAAACCTGCATCGATATTCACGACCGCCAGCACGGAACAGGATTGGAGCATGGACAGGAGCGCAGCTTCCCCCCCCACATCGTATATTGAAGTAACGGAACAACCCATCTCCTCTGCTATCACCTTTGCTTCTTCTGCTACGGGAATATCGGCGGTGCCTGCTGAAATAACACCAACTTTCCCGCCGTTTTTCCCGACAGGCTCACCGATGACGATAATTTTTGCCCGCTTTTCCAGCCTGATTTTTGCCCCGAACTCTTTGGCTAATGATTTTAACTCCTTGTAATCCTCATCTTTTACCCGCGTTACAATAGCACGGCCTTCATTTTTTAGAAGGACCCGCGCAATGGATGCCACCTCATCACAGGTCTTGCAGTCGGCGATAATAGCTTCGGGGATGCCTGTCCTTTTTGCCCTGTGGACATCTACCCTGGCAATATCGGATAATAATTCAAAATTTGTTATCCGAAGCTGCCGCTCCGCTTCTTCAAGACTTATCTCATTACTTTTTATTTTTTTCAGTACATCGGATAGCTCCATGCTCTTAAATACGATGGCATATAGATTATTCTTATGCATCAATACATTGTATGGTTCTTATTAAAAAATATGATAAAATAAAAATATAAGGATATTAAAACCAAAAGTTATTTATACAAAACAAAAGTTTAGATGAACACCAAAAACGGATAGGTATAAAAAAGAAAAAAGGCAAAACGTATTTGTCTAAAACGGAAGGTTTGAGTAAGATGTGTATAAAATCATTAAATAAATTCTTAATATCATTCGTAATTTTAGCAGGATTTTTCTTTTTTTTAGTCCCCGATGCCAGTGCTTCTGAAAATTCGTGTATTGATTGCCATAAAACATTAACGCCATTTATTGAAGAGCAGCAGAAGTTCAACCAGATAAGAATAAGGCATCTTGAAAGAAATGTGGGTTGTTCCCTTGAATGCCATGAAGAAAGGGTGAGGCAGCTTGCCACTGCGAACTACCAGCAGTGGTCTGAATCTGTCCATGCACTTAAAGGAGTGACATGCGATGCCTGCCACGGTGGAGACCCGAAACAACCGACCAAAGAGAAAGCGCATGTAAATTTTAAGAATACCACTGACCCCGAAAGTCCTGTCTATTATACCAATGTTCCAAAAACATGCGGAAAATGCCATTCTAAAGAGCTTGCTAGTTTTGAAACCAGTAAGCATTACCAGAAACTTGAATCATTGAAACTTGCGCCGACCTGCACCACATGCCACGCCCCTCATACATTTACAGTCATGAATCCTGAAGAGTTCAGGACTTCATGCGGGAACTGCCATTCGGTGTATAAGAAAGTAGCGCCGTATGATATCCCGCTTAAAGCCGAAGATTTGCTGGGAAAAGTAAATAAATTGAAATTCAACATCGAAATGGCAAGGCAGGATATTTTCTGGGCTAAAAAGAATGGAACCGATGTAACACAGGCAGAGCAGTATACAGATAATGCGCTAAATGGACTTCAGAATCTTGCGCCCATGTGGCATGAATTCAATCTGACACATTTTGAAGATCAATTAGATGCAGCCAACAAAGATATAAGGAAAGCCGAATCGCTTGTTAAGCCGACCGGAACTCCAATAAGCACGCCAGTTCCCAAGACGCCCGGGTTTATCGGATTGACCGGGATAATCACATTGCTGACAGTGTGGTATTTGATAAGAAAGAAATAGGGATTAAAAGGGAATGACAAAAACGATTTATGAACCCAGGAGAACCCTTGTTGTTGGTGAGTAACTGATGCAGCCGCATTTGAAGAAAGCATTTACTTTACTGGCGCTTGCGATAATTGCATTTATCTTTGTAAGGTCGCTTGTTGTCCCCTCGTCTTTCGGGCAATACGGATGGTATCGGGGCGACTCTATCGGGGATATCAAAAATTTTCCGGTGGAATATGCCGGTTCCGCAGGCTGCGGTGATGAGAATTGTCATAAGCTCATTTATTCGGTATGGACTAATGGCAGTCATAAAACCGTAAACTGCGAAACATGCCATGGTCCTTCTGAAAAACACGTCAACAATATCAGGGAAATGCCCGGGCCTGTAAATGATTCAAGGGACTATTGCGGTGTATGTCATTACAAACGTGTAGCAAGACCGACCACTTTCCCGCAGATAGACCCGGATGTTCATGGCGAGAACCTGAAATGCACTTATTGTCACAACCCCCACAAGCCGTGGTTCATATAAACGGAGAATGAAAATGGAAGTTACAAGACGCGAATTCACAAGAATCGGGTGCAAAGTAATAATAGGAGCGGCGGCAGGCTCTGCTATTATCGAATCAGTTGTAACAAACGGCATGGCGGCAGAAAATTTCCCAGCAGGTGAATATGACTGGAATGAGCATTTTTGGGGTTATGTTGTCGATACGCGTAAATGCATAGGCTGCGGAAGATGTGCAAACGCCTGCAAACTTGAAAACGATGTTCCATTCGATGAACCTGTTTACAGGACATGGGTTGAAAGGTACAGGACAAAAAGGGATGGGGAAGTGGTGATAGATTCACCAAACGGAAGTATCGATGGCTTCCCGGATGATATCCCGCCTGAAGAAGTTAAAAAGGCTTTCTACGTTCCTAAAATTTGCAATCATTGCGACAATCCGCCCTGCGTCCAGGTTTGTCCTGTCGGGGCAACGTATGCGACAAAGGACGGCGTAGTACTCGTGGATTATCAATACTGCATTGGATGCCGATATTGTATCCAGGGCTGCCCGTATGGTGCCAGGTATTTTAACACTGAAAAAGGGACTGCGGATAAATGTACGTGGTGCTATCACAGGATAACAAAGGGTCTTTTGCCCGCCTGTGTACAGGCATGTCCGACGGGAGCCCGGAAATTCGGAGACCTCAAGGACCCTGACAGCATCGTTAATAAAATCCT
>JAPZAN010000056.1 GCA_027460605.1 Candidatus Methanoperedens sp. | reverse complement strand
GGGATATCGGGAACTATTAAAGGGGCAACGGAAAAGTTTATACAACAAACACTCATTAAAGAGTTGGAACCGGAGAAGAAAGAATAAACGAATCTAATTCCAATGGATTGGCGGGAATTTCGTATTAAAACGAAATAGATATATTCCAGACAATCCTGATAGTGTAGATTGTTCGAACAAAAATATAAAGTAATTACGGTTTTTCAGGAGATGATACAATGCAAATGGCACCACAAATGGGATACGACAGGGCTATAACGGTATTCAGCCCTGACGGAAGGTTGTTCCAGGTAGAATACGCGCGGGAAGCGGTAAAACGGGGAACAACGGCAGTCGGAGTAAAAGCAGTGGATGGAGTGGCTTTACTGGTTGACAAAAGGGTTACGAGTAAACTTCTGGAAGCAGAATCCATAGAAAAGATATTCCAGATAGACGAACATATAGGAGCGGCTACATCAGGTCTTGTAGCCGATGCGCGGGCTCTTATCGACCGTGCCCGTGTGGAGGCGCAGATTAACAGGGTCACTTATGACGAACCGATAGGCGTTGAAGTCCTGTCCAAAAAAATCTGCGACTTCAAGCAATCATATACGCAATACGGCGGCGTAAGACCTTTCGGGACGGCGCTTCTTATAGCAGGGGTTGACGACAGCAGGGCACGGCTTTTCGAGACAGACCCGAGCGGCGCATTACTTGAATACAAAGCCACGGGTATCGGTTCGGGAAGGACGGAGACCATGGAGGTCTTCGAGAAGAAATATACTGACGATATTAAACTGGAAGACGCTATCCTACTTGGTCTTGACGCCCTCCACAGCACTACCGAAGGGGTTTTCAGTGCCTCGACCATTGAAGTGGGGATAATTGAGCTTTCAACCAGGAAATTCAGGAAACTCCTGCCTTCCGAAGTTGAGACATACGTGGAACAGGTCATTAAAATGCATGCCTCAGAGAGCAAAGGAAAGGAAAAGAAAAAGAAATCAGAAGAGTGAGTCAAAATGGTCGCTCTTGATGAGTCTATAATTGCACGACTCAAGACCCATGGCAAGACTTTTGAGGTTTTCGTTGACCCCGAAGGAGCGCTTGCTTTTAAAAGGGGCGAGGCTGCAAAGATTGAAAATATCCTGGCGGTCGAGGATGTGTTTTTGGATGCAAAAAACGGAGACAGGCCTGCGGAACAGGATATTATCAATGCATTCGGAACTACAGATGCGCTTAAGATTGCCGAAAAAATAATTCTTGACGGAGAGCTTCATCTTACCACAGAGCAGAAAAAAAGGATACAGGATGAAAAAAAGAGGCAGGTAATCAATATCATAGCACAGAACGCCATAAATCCCCAGACAAAAGCGCCGCATCCGCCTGCCAGGATAGAATCGGCAATGGACGAGGCGGGCGTGCATATTGACCCTATGAAAAATCTCGATGAAATGGTCAGTATCACAATGAAAGCGATAAGACCCATCATACCGATACGGTTTGAAGAGGTAAGGATTGCAATAAAGCTCCCGGCAGAATATGCTGCAAAATCATATGGCAATGTGGCATCATTCGGCAGCCTGACAAAACAGGAATGGCAGAACGATGGTTCGTGGATAGGCGTAATAACCATACCAGCCGGCAGGCAGGACGAGTTATACAGCCTTTTGAACAGGCTTACAAAAGGCAGTGCAGAGACTAAATTTTTAAAGTGATTTAAATGGATAAAAAACTAGTAATACCAGGCGAATTCCTGTCAGACGACGCAAATCTGGCTGATGAGGGCACTTATGTGGAAGATGGTAAAGTATTCTCATCGGTATTCGGTATCGCATCGTTGAAAAACCATGTCAGGGTCGTCCCGCTTTCGGGCAAATATATCCCCAGACAGGGTGACATGATAATAGGAATCGTAACCGAGGTTTCATTTTCGAACTGGATTGTGGATATTCGCTCGCCCTATGAGGGTTTACTGCACATATCCGAATTCCCGAGAAGAATAGATAACACGGATATGTCAAAATATCTCAAGGTCGGGGATGCAATAATTACCCTGGTTACGGATGTCGATCCAACCATGAAAGTGGAATTGACCCTTAACGACCAGAGGCTCAGGCAGATTAAAGAAGGACGCATAATCGATGTAACCCCCTCCAAGGTCCCGAGGCTAATCGGCAGGAGCGGTTCCATGATTGCAATGCTGAAAAATGAGACGAATTGCAATATCTTTATCGGCCAGAATGGAAGGGTATGGATTACCGGGAAGGATAAGGATCTTGAACTTGCTGTGAAAGCAATCCTCAAGATTGAAAAAGAATCCCACGTTTCGGGCCTGACTGACAGGCTCACCAGGTTTTTAAAAGAAGAAAAAGGCAAAAAGGAGAAAGAACCCGGGAAAGAACACGAGGATAAGGAAGAAACCAGGACAGAAGAGAAGATAGAAGACAAGACAGAAGAAAATGTTGAACCCACAGAGGAAGAAAAACAGCCAAAAGGGCATGAAAAAGCAGAAGAAGAAAAGTCGGGAGGAATTCTTGACGAACTGCTTGGCGATGAAAAATAATTGTATTTCATTAAATAATGGAAGAGGAAGAAAGAGAAGAGGAATTTTATGAGTAAACCAGAAAAGTTAATTGAAAACGGTATTCGCCTTGACGGCAGAAAACCAGATGAATTAAGACCCATCAAAATCAAGGTGGGCGTTTTGAACAGAGCAGACGGCTCATGTTATTTTGAATTCGGTGGAAATAAGGTAGTGGAAATAAGGTAATTGCCGCTGTTTACGGACCAAGGGAAGTCCACCCGCGGCATATGCAGAAATCAACAAGCGCGGTTGTGCGGTACAGGTACAATATGGCATCGTTCTCGGTTGAGGAACGAAAGCGGCCGGGACCGGACAGGAGAAGTATCGAAGTGTCAAAGGTTAGCAGGGAAGCGCTTGAACCCGTGATATTCCAGGAATATTTCCCGCGCTCTGCTATCGACATTTTTGTGGAAGTGCTCCAGGCGGATGCAGGAACGAGGACCGCAGGGATTAACGCCGCGTCAATAGCCCTTGCGGATGCGGGCATACCCATGAAAAGCCTTGTCTCAGCCTGTGCGGTGGGTAAGGTTGATGATACGCTCGTACTTGACCTGAATAAAGATGAGGATAATTACGGACAGGCCGACATGCCCGTAGCGATGACCCCGGATGGCAAAATCACTCTCTTGCAGATGGATGGACATCTTACCAGGGATGAATTCAAAGAAGGACTTGAGATGGCAAAATCGGGCTGTCTGGCTATTTCAGAGATGCAGAAAGCGGCTCTTCTTGAGAAATATTCCGGGCAAATCGGGGGTGATGCCATTGAGTAATGAGGTA
>JAPZAN010000055.1 GCA_027460605.1 Candidatus Methanoperedens sp. | reverse complement strand
TCGCGGTATTCTATTGAAGTCATGAGCTTATCATTCTTATCAAACATCTCCATCTTGAGGGGCATCCATGTCTCGCTGTCCACCCACATGCTATAACGTATGCCCATGAGCATGCTGCCGTTCTTGGGCGATGCTTTGACAAGATACACGCTGCGCTCCTCAAATTTTTCTGTGCCCTGATATGATATGTCCGTCTGGTTCAGAAGCTCTTTGATGGATTTTGTATAATCCTGCTCTGAGGTGGTCATATTTATTTTCGGCATATCCATCTTAGTTACTTCATTTTTCTTAGGGTCATAACTCCAGATGGTTTTGCCGTCGTTGACCATGACCTGACCCGCCATTTCAGCAGGTTCAAGATAGTCCATACGGCTCTTATCCGGCATCTTGTTCATTATTTTAGCTTTTGCCATTTCGTCTTTGCCGCCAAAAGAAGACGTGACGACCATCGTGGCTGAATAGTCTTTAATACTATCCTGTTTCGCTTTCATCTGCTGTGCAATCTGCTCTGCAGACATGTTCGCAGTACAGCCAGAAATAAGGGCTATAAAAATAACTGCGAGCAGAATTATTCCTGTTCTTTTAATCATGTATTTCCTCCTGTGTTATTTTTGTCAGAAACGCGACCCACAAATCCCGTTTTTTATCACGTTAATAACTGCAATGTTTAATGGTTTTAATCAAATATCTTAGTATGAATTCTCTGAGTATGACTTATGGTAATTAAATACAACATCATTTCAAACACCTGCGCTATTTTCAAGTGGCAGATAGGAAAAATCGCCTTTAATCCCTATGTACAGGATATTTGCTTTTTGGTGCTCTGATGCGATTTTTTTAATTTCGTTTATTTTGTATAATCTTTTATATGCTCCCGCTTCAAAAATTTTATTTAAGACGGATGAGTTGAACTTTTTATTCTCAGCTCTTCTCTCGAATTCTTCTAAAGATTCGGCAAGCCTCTGGTTCATTTTCAGGTAGCTATATAGAGCAGTTTTAAGTGGCATGCTGAGCAGAAAAATAGCATCCTGTAATCCTGTAATCTCGTCTCTGGTTTTCTGGATAAGGGTTCGCCTCCGACCTCTCTCTTCCCTCACAACATCACTGGCGAAATCCGGCACATATAGATGGTAAACCTTAGACTTTTCCTTAATATATGCATCAATTTTATTTATTAATTCCATCCTTTTTTGTGCTTTGTTCTTACCGATTAGAACGGGTGCACATGATACTTTAAGCATCATCATGTAGAAATCCATATCAAGGATAACGATATCAGGAGCGAAATCTTCTATAGATTTCACAGCCTCTGCATATTGTTCTTCATTTAAAGGAATTCCTATTGTTTTCATTCTTAAGCCTCCTTAGCTCGGTTTTTAAAATTGTTCCAACTTCACGGAATACATCTTCTGCAATATCGGCTATCTTGTCAGGGTCAACAGCATGATAGGCAAAGTTCTTGCCTTCCTGCTCACGGTAAACAAAACCCTTATCGAGCATTTTTTTCATCAGGGTTGATGCGCTGTATTTTGAGTTTTCAAGAGCTTCAGCCATTTCTCCTGCGGTTGATTTATTGTTCAACAATTCAAGATAAATGGAAGCCTCTGTAGGGGAAAGGCCTATTTTGGTTAGCTGCCATATCTCATTTCCCTGCCCGGCAGGCAAACTGCTTTTGAGTAAACTCTCTCTCAGGAACGCCCTGAGCCTGAAGGTGTCTTCCATATTAAACATTAAACATTTAACGTTTAACCTAATATATATAGTTTTACTGGAGGCAATTCTAAAAGGAAAAACCCCACATAATATTTCTGTCCCATCACCTTTACCCAACAAGTCCATGGGCAATCCAGGGAACAATAAGCGTTCCTCTCTTTATATTCAACAAACCAAAAATGATTCCAAGGACGAATGCGAGTATGAACAGAGGCCATGCGGTCAAAGGATAATATCCAATATGAGCAAGAGAAAACGCCGCCGCCTGAAGAATGTTACCTGGCCAGATTCCAAACCTTTCTGTGAGAACACCTTGTAAGAATCCTCTGAAAATTGTTTCTTCCTGGAATCCAGCTATCGCCAGGCCAAAAAACAACATCAATAAAAACTCAATTGGTGAAGGTTGTGAGGACTGATTCTGCATCACAATTGCCGGGACCAAACCAAGTTTCATAATAGGTGTCAATACCGCTACAGCCGAAACCATGGCAATGAAAAAGCCTAACGTACCCCATCCAACATCTCCTAAAATTCTCTTTCTGTCAAACCACCACCATTGCTTCAAATCTATACCAATCCATTTGGTGAATCCAAGATAAACGAGACCTACCGACATAATTAAGAATGCGCTGGTTAGGAAGAGAATAGACTGTGAACTGACTTGAACACCTTGATTCACTCCTCCAATCTTTGCTATTATCGCCCGCAGTACTACAAAGACTGCTAATATTATTATTCCTTTTTTAATTTGTTTTTTGGAAAGCTGTTCCCCTCTCATTCCCGATTCACCTGATTTATTTCTGCCTTTCTATGATAAGCTGGCATAACTTTCTCCTGAAGCAGGCTTGATGAGTCCATATTTACACGCGATGCAGATTGCAATAAATACCTTAGCCGCCCCGTACATACTTCATCACCTCACTGATGGTTGGTTTTTTCCCGTACATCAAAAGGCTCGCCCTGAATATTCTAACAGACAGTTCTATGATAATGTAGGTCGAAGCCGCCAGTATCAGAATGCTGATAACTATTTCGTATAAAGGCACCTCTGTTAAGGAGAGCCGCATGATCATTGTAATGGGAGATGTCATAGGAAAATAACTGAGTGCTCTTACGAGAATTGCATTGGGGTTTGTGATCATGAATTCAGAA
>JAPZAN010000054.1 GCA_027460605.1 Candidatus Methanoperedens sp. | reverse complement strand
TCAATCGAAACCATTGCGCCGCTTCTTGCCTTCCCGATGATATACAGGGCAACAAGGCTAAAAACCGCATTGGCTGTATTGGCGCTGCTTATTGATACCATAAATTCCTTTGAGGAATCCGTATCCTTTTCTTCGCGAACTAACAGCCTTGCAATTATTGTGCCAACAGTCGATGACACGCCCGGAAGCCATGCCACGAATGAACCTGCTGCGCTTCCTGTGACCATGCCCCGCACAATCCTCTTCGCCGGCAGCGCAAACCTGCATGTTTTCTGCTGCGGCGGGATTTCGGATTTTGTCATGAGGCTGATAACAAGCATGGAAGCGCCGAAAATACCTGATAGAAGAGGAAGGAGGATAGACGGCTCGCCGAATTTTACAAGAGGCTGCATCAGCGCCGCATTATCAAATGCAAATATCCCCAGCATGCCTGAAATAAAAAACAGGAGGACGGCATATAACTTGAATTTAAAATGCACGAGCGACCCCTGGCCTTCTACCATCTCGCCGTTTTCGGTGGCTATCATCAGGATTACTATCAAAACAAGAATCCATCCGATATACGGGCTTATTACACCGTAGATATTCTTGAAGAAAAAACCCAGAGGCAGCGCCATTATTAAAGATACTACCACTGAGCCTGCGCTCCCGATAGCGGAGAGACGCACAGCTTCTGCGCCTCTTCCTTCCATGAGGAGCGCATGACCCGGAAGGACGGCAAGGGCGGTGTCGGCTTCGGGCGCGCCCAGGAAAACCGAGGGTATTATGTCAAGGAAGGTATGAGCTATTGAATTTGAGAGGATTACAACGGCGATGTAGAAGGGCGCAAAGCCGATGCTCGCAAAGAATGGCGACATCGCAGCGAGTATCAGGGCGAAATTATTGACGTGGATGCCGGGGGTGAGCCCGGAAATGATGCCGAGGATGAAGCCGAAGAAAATGGAGATGAGGAGAAGTGTGAGGGAGATTTCAATCATAGTTCTGGCTACTACTGAAATGCTTAATTAAAAAGCATTTGTTTTAAGTTTTAAAACAATTCAGACAAGAGTGACAAGGTTATTAGCGCGGATTCAAAAGGCGCTTACTTTCATGACATATCAGGGGGTGTTTTCGGACGGGCGGCGCATGACCTGATTGTGTGGGGGTAATTTGGGAATCAGATAATCAAAAATCTCACGACTACATATGAACTTCCGAAAATACCAAAATCTTTAAGAAGTTGTACCGATAATACAGAAATATGAACAAATATTCAAAAATCGGAAATGGAAAAAACAAGATATTTTTTTTAGCAGTAGGAAAAGTGATGGTAGCTGTAGTTGTTTTTCTTATAGTTTTAGCATTTAAGATGGCGATAGAAGGAGATATTAATGGGGCAATCCAAGTTCTTAAAAATATACTTTCTTTTATAATATATTCTTTTGAATTTATCGTTGTTCTTTTTGTAGTGGGGATTATTATTACTGTTTTAACTTTAATCCACAATATCTTATACGCATGAAAATCGCAGTCACCAAACTCGAAGAAAAATCAGAAGGAATCCCGGAGCTATTCCGGCAATACGGTCACGAAGCGGTCATAGTATCAACCATGCGCGCCGCGCCGCCCGCCGACCCCGCGCCTCTTTCAAAACTCTGCCAGATGATTTCGGAAAATAAAATTGACATCCTGATTTTCACCAGCGCCCTTGGAGTTGATATATTTTTTAAAAAATTAAAACAAATCTGCGTTCATCTGTGTTCATCTGCGGTTTATAAATCAATACTAAAAAATGTAAGAATCGTAAGCGTCGGTCCAAAAACTGCAAAGAAAGTTGAAGAATACGGGATGCGAAGTGAAATTATAGATAAATTCTCATCCGATAACTTTGCGCAATATCTTGGCGACATAAGCGGCAAAACAATCGGCATCGCCCGCGCCGATGTGCCGAATCTGGAACTGGTAAACTCCCTTACAGCCAAAGGCGCCACCGTAATCGAGGCGCCGGCATATCGGCTGGCAGCCGGCGACAGTATTGTAGAAGTATTAGACGATGTTGATGCGGTGATATTCACCAGTGCAAAATCCTTTGAACTTTCAGGCTTCGCGCCAGAACATGCGAAAAAGCTCAAAGTTATTGCAATAGGACAAAAAACCGCTGAAGCAATGCGAAAGTACAGGGTTATCCCGGACTTTGTGGGGAACGGCACGCTTGAAGCTTGTTTGTCTCAACTATGATTTTACTCAAAAGGATTGCCCACGCTTGCAAATAATGCCATTATGCTGATGCGCCCTGTCATTGTATCATCCACCTTTGCGCCCCAGATAATCCTTTTCGTGCCCGGGACATTCTGCGCCATCAACTCCCCCACTCTTGCAACTTCCTCAAGCGTCAGGTCCTGCCCGCCTGTGATATGTATGAGCAAACCGTGAGCAGAAGAAAGGTCGGGAATGTCAAGCAGCGGGGCGGCTATCGCCCGCAATACCGACTTTTCAACGCGGTCTGAGCCTTCCGCTTCACCGATTCCGAAAGATGATATTCCTCCTTTTTCAAGGACAGCTTTTAAATCCGCAAAATCAAGGTTCATAAGGCTTGGTTCGGTGATGGTTTCTGTGATGCTTTTGATGAATGCCCCGATAAGGGCGTTTGCTACTGCAAAAGCAGTCTTGAGAGGCAATTTTCCCGCCACCTTCCTCAATTTCGTGTTATCAATCAATACGACAGAATCGCATGTCTGCGAAAGGGATGCGATTGCCTTTTTTGCATTTTCGCGCCTGAGCGACTCTATTTCAAAAGGCATGGTCAGGCACGCGATGGTAAGCGCGCCCATACTGCGGGATATTTCAGCAACCACAGGCGCAGAACCTGTACCGGTACCTCCGCCAAGA
>JAPZAN010000053.1 GCA_027460605.1 Candidatus Methanoperedens sp. | reverse complement strand
TTCTCTGATAACAGTTCAATTATCTTGAGTCTCGTCTTATCTGAGAAGATTTTCGCAACATCTTCTTCTGGTTTCAGGATATACGTCATGTATATGTTGAATAAGGTTATTGTAATATTTGAATCTAACTGTTAGATATCAATTTCACATCTTTATCACAAATCAGTATAAATCCGTGTATCTTCTTTTATTCCGCGTTTCTAACTAAAATATCTGGATTCAATTAACAATTTACGATCCATGGAGAAATTAAATGACGATAGAATGGAAAGATAATCTGGCAACAGGTGTAAATGAGATCGATGCACAGCATAAAGAATTGTTCAAAAGGATCGATGTGTTATTTGAAGCCTGTAGTAAAAGGAAAGGAAGAGCAGAAGTTAGCAACTTAATGAATTTCCTGGAAGAATATGTAGTGGTACATTTTGACACTGAAGAAAAATATATGACCATGTTCAATTATCCGGAATATTCTTCACACATGGACGAGCACACTAATTTCATAACAGATTTTTTGTATTTAAAGAAACAGTTTGAGACAAGTAATGAACATCTCACCCTTTTAAAGTTAAATATGAAACTTGTAGATTGGCTCATACAGCATATTGGCAAAGTGGATAAGAAAATGGGCGTTTTTTTAAAAAATAAGATGTGATTTTAAAAGATAACGGAAAACAAATTCCTGATATAATCTAAAAATCTTGTGAGGAAAACAGAGAAGTTTTCCTCGTATTGTTTATCGGGACACCGGATCCTTTCCCTGATAAGGAATCTTTGCCATACTCTTATAATTCCGGCTAAGCGTGTCGGTCTTCTCCTTCTCTGATAGCATCAATCATCCTTGTCAGTAAAATATATATGATATCAGTTCTATTCGAATCTAATTGTTAGATATATATCTAACAATGGAGAAATTATGGACTTGATAAGCGAGAACAAAATCGGAATAGTCAAAGGAACGGTTATGGAAGAAGCAGCCGGAAACAATTTCAAAGGCGAGACAGGCGAAGTCGGGCTCTATCTTGCAATGGCAAAACAGGCACAGCGAGAAGGCTACCCCGAGGTGGCGGAAATACTGAAAACGATAGCTATGGAAGAAGCGTGGCATGCGGCAGGATATGCCGAACTAAGCGGTCTGATTTCCAGCAGTACAAAAGAGAACCTCTTGCGGATGCTGAAGGGAGAAGAAGGCGCAAATAAATATAAACGGGACTCGGCGGTAAAATCAAAAGAAGCGGGGATAGATGAAGCCCATGACTTTTTCGATGTCTCGGCAAGAGATGAGGCAAGACATGCCAGGGCATTGAAAGGCTTGCTCGACAGGTACTTTAAATAAATAGGCATAAAATTATATTAGAATTATTTAGGAGGAATTTATGGCAAAAGACATGCTTGAAAAAGGAGCTATTGTACAAAGAGACGAGAAAACATTCGCGGTTGCACCGCACATACCCGGCGGAATAATAGATGCGGCAGGACTTAGAAAAATAGCAGACGTAGCAGAAAAGTATAATGCCGGTGCATTGAAATTAACTTCTGCCCAGAGGATAGCCATCGTAGGAATAAAACAGGAAGACCTGGATAATGTATGGGCAGACTTGCAAATGAAACCCGCTCACGCATTAGGACTCTGCGTGCGGAGTGTCAAGATATGCCCGGGTACTACTTTCTGTAAAAAAGGCCAGCAGGATTCTGTCGGGATGGGCTTAAAACTTGATAAAAAATATGATGGGTTGGAATTGCCATCAAAATTAAAAATCGGGGTTTCCGGATGTCTTAATTCATGTTCAGAACACATTATCAAAGATATAGGAATCGTGGGTACTCCGAAAGGATGGAAAATCACTGTAGGCGGCAGTGCGGGATTAAAACCCAGATTAGGCGAAACACTTGGTGAAAACCTATCAGATGAGGAAGTACTTGAGACGGTGGACAGGGTAATAGAGTATTATAAAAGACATTCCAGGAAAAAGCGGCTTGGGGAATTTATCGATGAGATCGGATTCGAGAAATTCAAAGCAGAAATTCAATGATGTGTTTTGTAATAATAAAACAGAGGTTGATGTAAATGATTATTAAAAAGGTAATGTTATTTGGGCTATTTATTAGCCTGTCGGTTGTCTCCGCTATGGGAGAGAACATGACCTATGAAGACCCATCTGTCTGTAAAGGGTGCCATAACGAAATATACGAACAGTGGAACAGTTCAATGCATTCAAACTCATACAAAGACCCCGTATTCCAGAAACTTTATGCAATGGCAAGTCAGGAAACCAAGGGTTTAACGGACGGTTTCTGTGCAAGGTGCCATACACCCATTGGAGTCCTTAAAGGCGAGATACCGCCTGCTGACGGCTCAAAGCTCGGAGATATCTCCAAAAAGGGTATCCAATGTGATTTCTGCCATACTGTAAACGCCTCGACTGGTACTGGCAACGGCGCTTATGTATCGTCACCTGGTAAAATAAAAAGAGGGCCTTTTAATGATTCAACATCGCCTTATCATGAAACTGCCTATTCTGATCTTCATACAAGGTCCGAGTTTTGCGGCATGTGCCATGATCTGACACATCCTGTCAATGAAAAACCAATTGAGAGGACATATACCGAATGGAAAGAAAGTCCCTATAATACGGGAGACCCTAAAACAAGCATTAGCTGTCAGGACTGCCATATGCGCCAGATGCCGGGCATGCCATCCACGGGTTCAACTGAAAGAATTAACATACAGGGCAAAGCTGCGATAGGCGGGCCGGATAGGGAACATATTTATACCCATTATTTCGCAGGAGGCAACGCCTTATTACCCGGAATACTTGGCTCTGAAGATCATAACCAGCTTGCTATCGATAGATTGCAGAATGCTGCA
>JAPZAN010000052.1 GCA_027460605.1 Candidatus Methanoperedens sp. | reverse complement strand
TCCTGGGCGCCATATCCCTGACATACGGTATGCCCCTGCTTGTTGAACTCGGGATATTCTTCGATGTCCTGATAGGCGTTCTTATCATGGGAATCCTGATATTCAGGATAAACAAGACATTCGAGAGCATCGATACCGATATGCTTAAAACATTGATAGGATGAGCGCAATGATCGAATACTTGCTTCTTGCTCCTATCCTTACAAGCGTAATATGCTTCTTTACAAAAACCCGAAAACAGGTCGAGACTGTAAGTGTTATCGGGTCAATAGCCACACTTGCTTTGGGATTGGCGCTAGTAAATGATGTTTTTAAATACGGTACTATAGTCACATGGCAAAATGCCCTGTTTGCGGACGCATTCAGCGCGTTTATTGTGCTCATCGTATCCATTGTGGGTTTTGTTGCGTCTTTTTACTCTATCGGTTACATGGGGCATGAATTTGACCGCAGCATAATGGATATAAAACGATTGAGAATGTATTACGTTCTTTTCCATCTCTTCATGTTCACAATGCTTCTCGTCGGTGTCACGAACAACCTCGGTCTCTGGATCGCCATCGAGATGACCACGCTCGTATCCGCGTTGCTGATGATTCTCTATTCCAGGAAATCCTCGGTTGAAGCAGCCTGGAAATACATGATAATATGCACCGTAGGCATCACGTTTGCGCTTTTCGGCACAATTCTTACTTATTATGCGGCTGTGAAGATACTTGGTGAGACGGGAGATGCGCTTAACTGGACTTCGCTTATAGCTGTGGCAGACCGGTTCGACCCGACCATAATGAAACTTGCATTTATTTTCATCCTTATAGGGTACGGCACAAAAGCCGGGCTTGCCCCCATGCACACCTGGCTTCCGGATGCCCACAGCGAGGCTCCCACGCCTGTCAGCGCGCTTCTTTCAGGCGTGCTTCTTAACTGCGCCATGTACGGCATCATCAGATTTTATGCGATTGCCACAAAATCCGTCGGTGTCGGGTTTACAAGCAATCTCCTAATAATATTCGGGCTTCTGTCTCTCGGTATCGCAGTTCCTTTTATCATTTTGCAGGAAGACTATAAACGGCTTCTTGCCTACAGCAGCGTTGAACACATGGGAATAGTTGCGCTCGGTATCGGTTTTGGCGGCGTTTACGGGATATTCGGAGCCATTCTTCACATGTTCAACCATGCAATGACAAAATCCCTCATGTTCTTCGGAGCCGGAAATGTCCTATTAAAATATGAAACAAAGGAGATAGATAAAGTCAGCGGGATAGTGAAATCAATGCCGGTAACAGGACCTATGCTAATCATCGGCGCGCTTGCAATCACTGGTTCACCGCCATTCAGCATATTCCTGAGCGAATTTACAATACTTGCAGCCGGGTTCCTGCAGGGTCATTATGTTTCATCGGTATTATTCCTGCTATTCCTGATTATGATATTTGCAGGTTTTTTCAACAACATAAGCAAGATGGTGTTCGGGACGCCTAAACCCGGAATAACAAAAGGGGAAGTGAGCAGGTGGACGCTTGCAGCAATGTCGATTCTGATTGTATTTGTCATTGTGCTTGGCGTTTATATCCCGCCGTTCTTTTATGATATGATAATGAAAGTCGTTGAGGTTGTCAGGTGATATGATGAACAGGGAATTCACTGAGGCTTTAAAAAAGGAATTTGGGAATACTATTCTTGATGAAATAACCTCGCGTAATGAAACATATCTCACCGTAAAAAAAGAAGCAAATGTGAAGATGTGCGACCATATTTACCACCATCTGGATATTCCCCTTGTTTCAATTTTCGCAACCGATGAGAGAAAAAAAGAAGGTTGTTTCAAAGTCCATTATGTGTTTTCCATCGACAAAGGCGATGCGTTCATTATAATAAAAATAAATGTCGATGAAAAATCCCCCAAATACAATTCCATTACACATAAGATTGCCGCAGCCAACTGGTATGAGCGCGAGATACAGGATATGTTCGGCCTGGTTCCTGCTGGTCATCCAGACCCGAGGCGGCTTGTGCATTTTGAGGACTGGCCAGATGGGGTTTACCCGCTGCGGAAGGATTTTGATATTAATACAAAACCGTCGCGCGTTGAGGGTGAATATGTGTACAGGCGCGTTGAGGGTGAAGGGGTTTATGAAATTCCTGTGGGACCCGTGCATGCAGGGGTAATCGAGCCCGGGCATTTCAGGTTCAGCGTTGCAGGCGAGCCCATAATCAATCTTGAGATACGGCATTTCTATACGCATAAAGGTGTGGAAAAACTGTTTGAGAATATATCCCTTGATAAAGCCGTATTTCTTGCTGAAAGGATATCAGGCGACAACTCCGCAGCGCATGCGGTAGCCTTCTGCCAGGCTGTTGAGAGAATCGCGGGTGTTGATATTCCGGCACGGGCAAAATATATTCGGGTAGTTCTCCTTGAACTTGAACGCGTGTATAATCATCTCGGAGATATCGCCGGGATTGCAACCGATGTGGCTTTTGCCATGGGCGCGGCTCATGCCAACAGGCTTAAGGAAGAAATATTACAGTTAAATGAAAAAGTCACGGGAAGCAGGCTCCTTCGGGGCATGAATGCAATCGGCGGCGTGCGCCGCGACATAGGTGATAAGAAGGATGAAATCTTACTCAAATTGTCTGAGATACAGCATGATTTCAGGGAGCTGATTGAGTACCTGATGTCAATACCATCCCTTGTTGACAGGATTGAAACCACAGGGCGGATTTACAATGATATTGCAAAAGGATTGCATGTGGTGGGACCGATAGCCCGCGCTTCTGGTATCGACAGGGACATGCGGCGCGACCATCCGTATGCAGCCTATTCTGAATTCAATTTCAAGGTGCCGGTGCAAAAAGCGGGCGATGTGAACGCACGAACGCTTGTGCGCGCCGATGAAGTATGCGAATCCATAGGATTGATAGAACAGGCGCTCTGGTCGCTTCCGGAGGGTGAAATCAAAATCGACATCAGCGAAATTCCGGATGGTTATGCACTGGGATACACGGAAGCACCGAGGGGAGAAACGCTTTACTGGGTAATGATAAAAAACAACATGATAGTAAGATGCAAGGTCAGGGACCCGTCGTTTTGCAACTGGCTGGCGATTGAGTACGCAGTGCTTGATAATATCGTTCCCGACTTCCCGATTATTAATAAAAGCCTGAGCTTATCGTATTCCGGCAATGATATGTAGGTGAAAAAATGCTTGATATCCTGAAAAAAACCCTTAAAACCGGCTCGCAAACCACGAAATATCCGCAAATTCCGGATATTGCACCTTCCGGTTTTCGCGGGAAACCGGAACTTCTGTCGGATAAGTGTAATTACTGCGGTAAATGCGTAACAGTATGCCCGCCCGGCGTTATATGGCTGACCGAAGAGATGGGTGAAAAAATCCTTACATTATCATACTGCGGCTGCATATTCTGCGGAAGATGCGAGGAGGTATGCCCCGAAGGCGCAATCAAGCTCGCACAGGAATACGAACTTGCGTCAAAGACAAAAGAAGACCTTCTTACCAGCATCCGGGGGAAGATATGACAGTCGAGGATGAAGTCGAGATCATGGGGCAGCGACTCAATGACAAAATAAAGAAAATCTTCGGGCGCTCGCTGCACATACGCGAGGTGGATGCTGGTTCATGCAACGCCTGCGAAGTTGAGGTAAATGCACTGTCAAATCCCATATACGATATAGAGCGATTCGGTATCTACATAGTAGCTTCCCCGCGCCATGCGGATATGCTGCTGGTCACAGGTCCTGTTACGCGGAACATGGAACTTGCGCTCTTTAAGACCTATAATGCCACGCCATCGCCAAAACTTGTGGTTGCAATGGGTTCGTGCGCATGCAACGGCGGCATATTCGGGGATACTTATGCAAGCGGCGGCGGTGTTGATAAATACATCCCCGTGGACGTGTACATACCCGGATGCCCGCCCAGGCCGCAGGCAGTCATATTCGGCATCATGGTTGCGCTTGATAAGCTTCCGCAGAAAATGAAAAAAACAGAGGTTAAGCCATGACACGGTATGAGATTCTGCTGGCTACAGACGGCACGGCGTGCGCAAGAAGGGCTGAGATTGCGGCAATGAAAATCACGAGATCATATAATATCCGCATGGCTGCTATCTATGTAGCCGTAGCCCGCAAGGATTCCGAGCGCGAGGAACTCGTGGCGCGGGGCGAGGAAGTGCTGGAACGCGTGTTGAAAACGGGCGCTGGAATGGGCGTGGATATCCAGAAACTGATGGTCGGGGTCAGCATGCAACGAATGCCAAAGATGGGAGTACGGGCAGAGATTATAGCGCAGGCAATACTGGATGCGGCTGAGAAATACGGGGTTCATACCATTGTCATGGGCGGCGAGGAAAAGAAGGAAAAATACCTTGGGAAAGCGTTGCCGCAAAACATCGAAGAATTGAAAAGACAGTTTGTTTCTGAGATTTACAGGGAGAAATGGTTTGACCTTTTTGACAAAATAAAAGAAGAATATTCAGCGCAGGGAGAAACAATCCCTCCGTCGGCGCAGGAAAAAGAATTGGAGAACTTTGCTATCAAATTCACTTATGATACGAACAGGATAGAAGGTTCAACCCTGACATTCCGGGAAACCTCTTTGCTACTCGAAAAAAGCATAACCCCGAATGCAAAACCTATGCGTGATGTAAAAGAGGCGGAAGCGCACCGGAGCGTATTTTATGAAGTGCTGGATTGCAAAAAGGACTTATCGCTTGATCTCATATTGTACTTCCACAAGAAATTATTTGAGAACACGAAAAAAGACATAGCAGGGATGATAAGACAGCATCAGGTGACGATTGCAGGAAGTAGATTTACACCGCCTTTTCCCGCAGAAATATATCCTCTGCTAATGGATTTTTTCAGATGGTATCGCAAAAATAAAGACAAAATGCACGCCTTAGAACTTGCGGCGCTTGTCCATCTGAAATTTGTAACTATTCATCCTTTCGCAGACGGGAACGGAAGAATAAGCAGGCTGATGATGAACTTTGTTTTAAATAAGCATGGCTTCCCTATGTTTAATATAGCCTATGAAAAAAGAGCAGGTTATTATAGCGCTCTGGAGCGGTCTCAGATAAAAAAGGATGAGATGATTTTTCTGCAATGGTTTTTCAAAAGATACCTGAATGAGAATACGAAGTATCTTAAGGAGGAATCGTTGATTTAGACTGCAATATACTTAAATTATTTCAACAGTTGTGGCGCCGATAGGAAAACGATGCAACCTTTGGGTGTACTCACCGCAAAGAGCGCAAAGCACAGCAGCATTTTTTTATAAAGAACAACGAACTCAAAACGAACTCGTACGAACTCGGCGGCGCAGTGTTATCGAACTCGGAGCGCACGGATGAAACACAGAGCGACACGGATTCGTGTTCATGGAATGAAAATGGTGCAGCCTGCGGCGCCGGGCGCGAATGAGGGGGCGCCTGTCGGGATGCACCTGTGGGGTTTTGCGGAAGGGATGGATTTGTTTTAACAACGATAAATATAAATACTTTGAATTTAATTGAGATGCGATATGATTAAGGAACTTGGAGCAGCACTTTTTGGTGTTGGAGTTATAGCAGGGATAATTATCATTAAGTTTTTGAGAATAAACGACGATCGCATCAAAGTTATTATTGCAGCAATGATAATTTTAGGACTTTTTCTGGCGGTTTTATAACATTTTGATGAAAAACAATAACTTCCTATCCCTCAATGCCCCGCCTCATGCGCCACCGCATACCTCTCCGTAATCAGCGCGCGCCTGAGCCTGAACAGCACCTTCTGCTTATCAAAACCATACTGCTCTGCCAGCTTCTTGATAAGCCTCTTCTTTGATGCTCCTTTTAAGCTCATCTCTGTCATAATGCCGTCCACAAACTCCTTGCCCGGATCGGCTTCCTTCCTGGCTTCAGCTTTAACTTCCGGCGCTGCTTCCGCTTTATTAACAGCTATCTCTTCTGCCATACCTATCACCTCGAAATCTCAACCGATGTAAGAATCCCTTTTTCAATCCCAAACTTCCTGCCTGCAAGCAACACATTATCCTGCACAGGCGCCACCTTGAACTTCTTTTCAATGGCGCTGCCGTTAGACTTTATCTTGAGCGTTCCGCCCTTCAGGAGCTTGAGCGTCCTCACAACATTCAAATTCAATTCCACAAAATCGTTATCGTCTGCCAGATTGAACCACATGAACGGGTTGTGCACGCTTACAAGTGCCGTTTTGGCTTCAGCCGGTTTCGCCGCTGCCTGTATCGCGCCGTAAGCAGGTCTATCATATTTCGGGATTGTGAATTCATCGACTGACGCAATTCCAATAGACTTTTTAACGGATTCATGAAGAACATTGAAATCAAATTTGGCGCCAGCTATGATTCCAAGCGCGTCAAGCCCGCTCGTTCCTGCGCCGCCAAGCGCCTGTGCCCTTCCCTCGTTATTGACGAGCGTGCCTTTTTTCTTATACAGGGGCTCATGGGCTATAACCACATTTGCCTTTGCCGAAACCGCCTGCCCGGTCTGGACAATAAGGTTCGTGAGTTTTGAAAGTGTCTCAGAAGGTATCAGCGCAGACGGGTCGGATTCAAGACAGAACAATGTCTTTATCGTCCCTTTATTTATATCCTCAACAAGCTGTGCCAGTGACTTTTGCTTGGCATCCTTATACAATAAATATGCACCTGTTGAATTCGCAAAAGGCTTGAGGAATGTTATTTTAGCGCCTGCGTTCTTTACAAGAGACAGTATATTCTTTACCTGCTCAGCATCCGAAAGCGAGTGGAAATCAGCGATAACAAGAGAATCTTTTGTGAGCTGCAATTTTGAAACATCGGCAGGTCGGATATTTTCACCAGCAATGGGTAAATCCTTCCACCATACCGAGGTTATCTTCGCTCCTTTCTTTTTGGCTGAAAGCAGGCGCCGGACTATCAGCGGATACTGCTCATACGGGTCGATAAAAAGCACGATATGTTTTGCAGTCTCTATTTCGCTGTATGGTATCCCCACGCTCAGGATTTGATATGCATCTTTTGGAAGCGCCTCGAAATTCGCTCCCGTGCATAAATAGGATTCAGCGATTTTCTGGAATGCAAGAAGCTCCTCGCATGTGGTGTTGCCGAACGAGAGGAAAGCTGTGGAACCCTTGCTTGCCGATATTCTCTTTGCAGCCTCTTTTGCAGCTTCTTCAAGTGAGGTCTCCTTTCCATCCACTATCGACTTAACAGGCATGTAGAGGCGGGAGAGGCTCATCCCGAACCTGCAAAGCTTTCCGGCATTGGCAGGAGAGGATTTCCTGAAATCCACTTCAAGTTTCCCGTTCTCTCGAATATATAACCCGCAACCGAAATTGCAGCCAGGGCAGATAGTTGAATAAACATTATCTGTCATCCAATTCACTCTCCTTTGTAAGTAAAATTTGTTATAACTGGGCTTTTCGTCCTTAGCGTTCTTTGCGGTGAATCTCTGCGTTCATCAATATCGAAATCCAATGGAGTTAATCCTGAAGAATTTCTCAAGGTTTCTAAGCCCTCAGTGACAGAAAAATCCTCAACCAGAGAAACACTTTTCTTGTTTATACTATAGATTTCACCAGATGGACGCAACGGTGATAGTCCTGATGAATTGTTAAGTATCTCTGTGGTAGAAAATCCGACACCTGCAGAATCTCTATCCATAATCCTGTTATGAACATTAACACCAAAACTCAGAGGAGTTAATCCTGAAGAATTTCCCAGTGTCTCTATTTTCTCTTTTGCCAACATCCCTTCTTCCAATGAACCAGAGAAATCCGAAGCTATGCTCCGCTCTTCTTCCTTTTTCTGATCCCTATTAAATATATAATCTTCACTCATTTAACTTCACCTCAAAATACGGCGGTTTTCGCATGTCCATGCCGGGTTCATATTTCAACTGCTCCTGCATTGTGTTGGCAAACCTTCTGTACAGCCTCGTAAGCGGGATATCGACAGGGCACACATCGCTGCACTGACCGCATCCGATACACGAATCTGCAAGATGCAAAAAGCGCACCAGATGGTACATCGACATCTTATAAGCATCGCCGCGGTAATGGAACTCTGTGCATTTTGAAACATCGCCGCATGAGCATGTCGGACAAACTGTCTTGCATGCGCCGCAGTCGATGCAGTGTTCAAGCTCTTTCCTGAAATATTCAAGCCTTCCATTCTCGATCGGGACAAATACCTTGCCTTTCCATTTCTTTCCAAGGTCTTCCATCACGCCTTTTATCTTGGCGCGCATCGCAACGCCTTTCTCGTCAGGCTTCTGCACCTGCACATATCCTGCATCTACTGCATTTTGAAGTAGTTTTGCACCTTTTTCTGAATTGATCTCAACGAATGTGGCTTTTCCTACAAGGTCTCCGGTAACGCCCCAGTTGCCGCATGCGATATCGGAATTATTTGGCACTTTTATCGTGCAATACCGGCAGCTTTCACGCCTTCCGTACCCTTTTTCTTCAAGTTCATCGATGGTGATGGCGTGCTCTTTTCCGTCTTTTGTCTCGAAAATGAGCTTTCCTTTCTCGATCTCCTCGCCGTGCACATCTTCTGGCTGGATTTTGTACATTACTTCAAGCATCTCACGCGTTACAACAGGGTGCATTGACCCGCCGCAGTTAAGACCGATTATAAAAGTATTATCAAGATTTACAGCATTGCGCTTGCTCTGCTCGATGATTCCGCGCACATCGCACCCCTTAGCCGGCAGGGCAACTTTAATGCCTTTATTTGCAATAAGTTTTGCAAAGTTACTCGGGACGGAGTGCAAAG
The DNA here is from genome assembly GCA_027460605.1 of Candidatus Methanoperedens sp. Taxonomy (GTDB): domain Archaea; phylum Halobacteriota; class Methanosarcinia; order Methanosarcinales; family Methanoperedenaceae; genus Methanoperedens. Next base: position 12,291 of record JAPZAN010000052.1, on the reverse strand, counting down.
AACCCGCAGAGTTCAATACTTCATTAACATCAGATGTAATAATCGGAACTGCTTCGAACTCATTTATTTTCTTGAGTACAATGACAGAATCTACAAGCTTCTTTTCAAGCGCTGCAGCTAGCATGGAGGTCACAAGACCGCCAGAGCCTCCGCGTTTTCTTACGTCTTCTTTTGTTGACCAGCCAACGAACATTTCGCCTTTCTGCATTACGCCACCCCCTCAGGTTTCAAGGGACTTGGCCCGAGTTTTTTTATCTGCTCTGTAACATCGCGGATGAAATTTGCGAATTTTTCGCCTTCGCTTGCCGATATCCAGTTAAGCTGGAGCCTCTCTTTTTCAATACCAAGTTCATGCGCAACGTTTTCAAGATATTTGTATTTTATTTTTGTCTTATCATTACCGTTAACATAATGGCAGTCACCGATATGGCATCCCGTCACAAGCACAGCATCTGCGCCTTCAAGGAACGCATTGAACACATGCAGCGGGTCTATTCGTCCTGAGCACATGACGCGTATGATTCTTGTCGATGCCGGCTGCTGGAACCTGCCCATGCCCGCGCTGTCGGCGCCTCCGTATGAACACCAGTTGCAGCAAAAGGCCACTATCTTGGGTTCCCAGCCATTCCCTTTCGAAGCTGGCTGAGCCGCAACAGCTTCTGCACTCATGCCGCTACCTCCTGGTTTGATGAATCCAAAGATCTCTGTTTATTCATAACGGATTCATCAAATTTGAATACATTCTTCACCTGTGCCAGTATCTGGTTATTCTTGAAGTGGCTCTGTTCAAGCGCTCCAGTCGGGCAGGCTGTGACGCATGTTCCGCATCCTTTGCACAGGGCTTTCACCACATTTGCTTTGCCTTCTTTCTCATCCATCTTTATTGCCTGGAACGGGCACATGGGGATGCATACGCCACATCCAACACAAACATCAGGATTTACAACAGCAGTGATACCTTCTGTTATGGCTTTTTTGTTCTTCAGCAAAATTGTGGCGCGGCTTGCACATGCGCTTCCCTGGGAAACCGCGTATGGAATATCCTTGGGCCCTGAAGCGCAACCCGCAAGGAACACGCCATCAATAGTCGTATCAACAGGTTTCAATTTAGGATGCGCTTCCATAAGCAGACCATCTGCTGCTTTTGATAATTTCAACAATTGCTGTATCTGGTTAATTCCTTCATTCGGGACGATGCCTGTGGCCAGCACCAGAAGATCGAATTCGAGGTTCCTTATTTCACCGGCGAGTGTATCCTCAACCCGCACCTTGATATTCTTGGTAACAGGGTCTTCCTTCACTTCCACAGGTCTTCCGCGCAGGAATTTCACGCCAAGGTTTCGCGACCTGTTGTATGATTCCTCATATCCCCTGAAGGTCGTCCTGATATCCATATACATTATCGTATGGTCAGTCTCGGGTCTCTTTTCCTTAAGGAGCTGTGCATTCTTGATTGTGTACATGCAGCAAACACCCGAGCAATAAATATTTGTAGCCTTATCTCGCGAGCCAACGCAATTCACAAATCCAACGCGTATGGGTTCTTTGCAGTCCGAAGGTCTTACGACATGCCCACCTGTGGGGCCTGCGGCATTCAGCAGACGCTCAAATTCCATCGCTGTAATGATATTATCATATAACCCGTATCCGAAATCATGCCTTGGCTCAGGGTCGTATGTCTTGAAACCAACTGCGCCGATAATCACTCCCACATTGAGATCCGTAAAACCCGGCTGCATATCGTAATTTATTGCCCCGCGCTCGCATGCCTTGGCGCACGCCTTGCAGTTGATGCAGTTTTCCTTGTCAAGAACGGCGCGCAGCGGCACTGCCTGCGGGAAGGGGACAAATATTGCCTTTCGCGTCCCGAAGCCCTCGTTAAAGTCATAGGGTACTTCGACCGGACAGGCTTCGCTGCACTTGGCGCAGCCGGTGCATTTGGCAATATCGAGATACCTGGGTTTGTGTTCGACTTTCACGTTGAAGTTGCCCACATACCCTTCTACAGCTTTCACTTCCGAATAGCTCATTATTTTGATATTCTTGTTCCTTGCTACTTCCACCATCTTGGGACCTAGGATGCAAATAGAGCAATCGTTCGTGGGGAAGACTTTATCGAACCTCGCCATCCTGCCGCCGATGGAGGGTTCCTTCTCAACAAGATAAACCTGGAATCCCATATCAGCAAGGTCAAGAGCAGCCTGCATTCCCGCAACGCCGGCTCCCACAACAAGCGCCTTATCAGTCACAGGGACTTCGCTTGCTTGCAGCGGTTCGAGCAGCTTTGCGCGCTCAACTCCCATGCGGATAAGGTCTTTTGCCTTCTCGGTGGCTTTCTCCTTTTCCCACATGTGTATCCATGAGCAGTGGTCTCTGATATTTACGAATTCAAGGAAGTACTGGTTCAAACCCATCTGCTCGATGCATGCACGGAATGTTGGTTCATGTGTTTTGGGAGAACACGCAGCCACGACGACACGGTTCAGGTTATGTTCTTTGATTTTTTGCTGGATGTCAGCCTGACCTGAGTCTGAGCATGTGAATTTATTGACAGAGGTGACCTTTACGCCCGGCAGTGTCCCGATATAATCCGCCACAGCTTTTGTATTCACGACGCCCCCGATATTCACGCCGCACTCACATACAAACACGCCGACCCGTTTTTCGTCGTTATCTTTTGGAACGGCACCTTTATTTTCAGTACCTTTAATATCGTTCATTTCTTCACTTCCTTGATAGGATTTTCACCCAGTTTCTTAATCTCTTCTGTAAAATCACGGATAACTTCTGAGAATCGCAATCCTTCGCTGGCTGAAATCCACTCAAGCCTGAGCCTCTTATCAAGTCCAATTTTTGCCAGCGCTTTCTTCGTGTTATTTATCCTTATCTCTGCGTTCTTATTACCGTCTATGTAATGGCAGTCGCCGATATGGCATCCCGCCACAAGCACGCCGTCTGCTCCGTCATTTAATGCTTTCAGGATGAACGAAGGTTCGACCCTGCTTGAACACATTACCCTTAATATCCTGACCGTAGGCGGATACTGGAAACGGCTCACTCCTGCAAGGTCTGCGCCGGCGTACGAACACCAGTTGCAGCAAAACGCAAGGATATTCGGCTCCCAGCCGTTCCCCGACTGCGCGGGGTTTGCTTTAGCCGCTTCTTCGCTCATACAGTAACCTCCACGACGCCTTTTTCTATCGAAATGCTCCGGACACCTTTATCAAAAGCATCTATTGCCTCTCCTATCTCCTTTGATGAGAAATGCTGCGCCGTTATTGCTCCGGCAGGGCATGCTGCTGCGCAAGAACCGCATCCCTTGCATGCCGCAGGATTTATGCGCGACTTCTTTGTTGTGTATGTGACCTCTTCGGCTTTCACTGTTACTTCCTGAAGTGATGGCGCATTGTACGGGCAGACGGTAACGCATGTCCCGCAGCCTATGCATCTTGCTTCGTTGACCACCGAGACCGCGCCTTCTGTTTCGATGAACTTGCGGGATAAGATGGTGCATGCCCGCGATGCCGCCGCGCTTGCCTGCGATATCGCCTCATCCATGAGCTTGGGCGCCTGGGCGCTTCCGCACAGGAACACGCCGTCTGTGGCGAAATCCACTGGGCGTAGTTTTGGATGAGCTTCGAGGAAAAACTTGTTCTTATCAAGGGGTATCTTGAAGAGCTGGTTTATCTCTTCGTTTTCGCCAGCTATAAGCGGCGTGCTCAGAACCACAAGGTCTGATGCTATCTCTATATCCTCGTTTAGCATGGAATCGTGTACAACCACCGCCCCATCCTGAACTTTAGGCGGATTCTCAGCATCGTATTTGATAAAGATTACACCGAGGTCTCTTGCATTCTCGTATAGTTTCTCCATGACCCCGTATGTTCTCATATCACGGTAGAGGACATAGACATTGGCGCTGCTGCTTGCTTTCTTAATCCTTGTGGCATTCTTGACTGCGTCTATACAGCAGGTCCTTCCACAGTATTCCCGCTCTTTGCTGCGCGCTCCGACGCACTGTATCATTGTGATGTTAATCCCCGTATTTAAATACGGGGTCTTATCGCCTTTTCCGAGCATTTTTTCAAGCTGTGCCTGCGTTACCACCCGCGAATCTTTCCCGTAGTTGAATAATCCAGCAGGCTCAAAATTCCGCGCACCTGTTGCAACCACAGCAGCCCCGAAATCCACAGCCATCTGTTTTCCTTTGGCAGCTACAACTCCCTTAAAGTTGCCAAGATATCCTTCCACCTTTGCGAGTTTTGCCTCGTTAATGACCTTTATGTTCTTATTCTGGTTCACCCTGCCGATAAGGTCTTTTAATACATCGGAAGGCTTCTTCCCATCGTATAATTCGGTCATTTCCTTAAGCATACCACCGAGTTCTTTTTCCTTCTCGACGAGTGTCACGCTGTAACCGTTATTTGCAATATCAAGCGCAGCGGTCATGCCTGCAATGCCTCCTCCAAGCACAAGCGCTTTATTGATTAACGAAACCTTTTGCTTGTAGAGCGGCTGGAACAAAGCGGATTTAGCAACTGCCATCTGGACTATTCCCTTTGCTTTCTCGGTGGCTTTTTCCTTTTCTTTCATGTGTACCCAGGAGCAGTGCTCGCGGATATTTGCCAGTTCGAAAAGATACGGATTAAGCCCTGCTTCGCGGCAGGTATTCTGGAAAAGCGGTTCATGGGTGCGTGGCGTACATGAAGCAACAACCACGCGGTTCAGGTTGTTCTTAGCGATGGCATCTTTTATCGTGACCTGCGAGTCTGAAGAACAGGCATACAGCATTTCCTGTGCATGTGCCACGTTTGGCAGCGTCTTTGCGTACTCTACCACGTTCGGCACATTTACCACGCTGCCTATGTTAATCCCGCAGTGGCATACGAACACTCCGATTCGAGGCTCCAGAGAAAGGGGTTTTTCTTCAGGGAATTTCCTCTCTTTTATCATCGTGCCGCGTTCTTTTGAGAGGAGTGCAGCGGCTTTTGAAGCTGCGGCGCTTGCCTGCGCGACTGTATCCGGGATATCCTTCGGTCCCTGGGCGACACCGCAGACATAGATGCCGGGAACGCTCGTTTCCACAGGATTCTCAACAGTTGTGGCGATATTCCCGAAATCATCAAGCGCGATGCCTGACGACTGCGCAAGAGTTCGCGTAGAATCCGCGGGGTCAAGCCCTATGGAAAGGATTACCATATCGAAGTTCTGTGTTTTAAGGTCGCCTGTATTGAAATCCTCGTATTTCAAAGAGAGGGCATTATTTGTGTCAACTATTACTTCGGGAGGACGCGAGTTGTTATATTTAATACCGTATTCCCTCTGCGCACGGTTATAGAATTCCTCGAAATTCTTGCCAAATGCCCGTATATCGATATTGAATATGGTGATATCAAGCTCAGGGTCGTGTTCTTTTGCGATGATTGATTCCTTTGTGGCATACATGCAGCAAACAGAAGAGCAGTGCTTCCTGCCTATTCGCGGGTTGCGCGAGCCAACGCACTGGATGAACGCAATTTTCTTCGGGACTTTGCCGTCTGATTGTTTTGTGACATGCCCCTGCGTCGGTCCGCTTGCGCTCAGGAGGCGCTCGAACTGGAGCGCAGTGATTACATCGGGGTGGTCAAACCTGAACTGTTTAAGCGAGGAGGGGTCGAATGGCTTGAAACCTGTGGCAAGGATGACCGAACCAACGTCCAGCTCGACCTCTTTGTCTTTCTGCTCGTAATCTACCGCTTTTGGTCCGCATACTTTCTTGCATACGCCGCATTTGCCTTTTGTGAGATACAAACAATGAGCCGCATCGATAGTCGCAATCCTGGGGATTGCCTGGGCAAAAGGAATGTATATGGATTTGCGTTTGCTCATGCCTGCATTATATTCATCCGGGACTTTTGAGGGGCATTTCTCTGTGCAGGTGCCGCATCCGGTACATTTCGTTTCGTCCACGTACCGCGCTTTTTTAACGACTTTTACTTTGAAATCCCCGGCTTTGCCTGATATGGATTTTACATCGCTGTATGAGAGCAATTCAATATTCGGGTGCCTTCCCGTTTCCACAAGCTTCGGTGAAAGTATGCACATGGCGCAGTCGTTGGTGGGGAAAGTCTTGTCAAGCTGCGACATCGTCCCCCCAATGCTTGGTCTTGATTCTATGAGATATGTCTTGAATCCGCTGTCCGCAAGGTCAAGCGCTGCCTGAATCCCGGCTATGCCGCCCCCGACCACCGCTACCGAGCCTTTCATTCAGCCACCTCCGCTTCCATTGCAGCTTTGGTTTCGATTTTTGCCTCAGCTTTTTTCTCTTCTTTGCCAATGGAGCCAATAAGTTTCGCCGTAGAAACCATGTTTTTATCGAGTTCAAGTTCTTTCTCGCTTAAACCCATCGCAAGCCCGATAAGCTGGGTGAAATACAGCACAGGCATATCGATAACGGTATTATGCGCCTTTTCTACCATTGACTGCTGTCCGTCAAGCAGCATGTGGCACATGGGACACGCCACCACGATGCAATTCGCGCCTGCTGCTTTTGCTTCATCGAATAATTTTTTAGTTAATATGAATGCATAATCCTGTTTGCTCATCAGGAGGTTGCCGCCGCAGCATCTGGTTTTCTGGGTAAATGGAAGACATTCAGCGCCGGCGGCTTTTATAAGGTTATCAAGGGATGTGGGATTTTCCGGGTTATCGAATCTTGATACTTCGGAAGGGCGTACAAGAAGGCAACCGTAGTATGGAACGGCTTTTATGCCTTTTAATGGTTTTACGAATTTTTGAGCTAATGCATCAACACCGACATCATTTACCATTACATCAAGAAGATGTTTGATTTTAACACCATCGTATTTTTCCCCGAGCGCCCTTTCAATCTTTTCCCTGAAAGCATCGTCGGTTTTCATGGCTTTATCGGCTCTCGAGAGATTATGCGAGCATATGCTGCACGGTATCACAAGGTCAAGTCCTGTTTTCTGTGCAAGCATATTGTTTCTCGCCGAGAGACCCATGGATAATTCCTTATCGAAAATAGCCTCAAGCGCGCCGCAGCAATTCCAGTCCTCGATCTCGGTCAGCTCGATGCCTGCCGCCTTACATACGGCTTTTGTGGATGCATCGTATTCGCGCGCCGTGCCATGAAGGGTGCATCCGGGATAATATGCAAGCTTCATTTTTTCTCCACTTCCTCAAAAATGCGTTTTAGCTGGTTATTGCATTTGATTTTATGGGGCAGGATGCTGAGTTTTCCTTTCTTGAACAATTCAAGTCCCATCGGGGCATATCCTATCAAGCCGCCAAGCCCTTTTGTCTTGAGCATGAACGTGCCGCTGACGCCTGCTTCGTACCATCTTCCGTTGCTCCTGACCGAGTCGATGAAAAGATTATCAAAAAGAGGTTTTGGATTGTTGAGCTTGATTTTCCCTGCCTTTGCTTCACGCTGCGCAATCGCCCTTATCGCCCCCATCACTTCTGTGATTTTCACATCCTGCGGGCAGCGTTCATAACACAGGTAACATGAAGCGCAAAGCCAGAGGGAATCGTCGGTCAGGACTTCATTGCGCATGCCCAGGAGCGCTTTCCTGAGTATCTTGCGCGGATTGTAACCTTTGTCTATCTCGGTTACAGGACAGCCAACGGTGCAGCCGGTGCAGTTAAAGCATTTCTTGATGTTTTCGCCGCCGGGCTCACTGGCTTGTCTGCTCGTTGCAGTTCATAAAACTGCTGACTCCGCAGCACAGGGCATTTTCTTTTGAGTGTTCCATTTCTTTTATCCTTGCGCCGTTTGCGGTTAGCGCCCTTCGCGGCGCGTCATATACTCCCATGTGCCTCCCGAGCCTGCACGGGTCATGGTACGTTACTTCGGCATTTATCTTCAATCCGAGTTTATCCATAAGTTCAGAAATATGGATCACCTTGATTCCAAGCTCGTAATCTTTTGAAAATGTGCGGTAGCATTCGGCGCAGCTTGTCACAAGTGTATCGATGCCGCTATCTTTAAGGTATTTTGTATTATAATTCTTAAGCCTGTCAAAAACATCCTTTTTCCCCTGCCAGAGGACATCATGACCGCAGCATTTCATATTCATGACCCTCGGTTTGATACCAATCTTATCAAGAAGCTTAAGCGATGAAGTTGTTATTTCACCAAAATCAGTTTTCACATCATGCAAGAATAAGCCCAGCGAGTCCACACAACCGGGTAAGTACCCGTACTTTGAATCGCTGCTTTCGGGTTTTGCTGTGCCGTCAAGTTTGGAGCTCAATTCCGCAAATTCCGTAAAAACTCCAAGATGAGCAATTTCAAGCGGCTGCTTTCCTGCCCTTTCTTCCTTAATAAAACTTAAGAAATCCACCTGCTGCGGACATCCAANNNNTTTTTTTAATTAGAGGGTATAATTGGTTTTAAACATTTCGATTTTTAACGATGCGGAGCGTCATTATTAATAATGTAACTTACTCACCCCAAAAATATTATGAATTATTTTCTTCATCTGTTCCGATTACGCAGATGTTGCCTTCCGCTTTTGCATGCGGGTCTATCAAGCCAAGTATGCGCTCGTCTTCAAGATTGATACTTTCATCGGTTTTGCTCCTGAACCCGTACTTGCCGTAATCGGTCAGCGTCGGTCTTCTCTTTATGAAGTGTCCCCGCTTGAATTCAAAGGAGAAAGGAAGCGCCCGTTCACACGCTTTTCTGACTCCTTCGATAGCAGTCTCGTTTTCGACTTCGACCAGTATTTCTCCCACAATTATATGTAATTCTAATGCGCAGTCGCCAACGTGAATGATTTTTCTGTCGGGATGGTTTACATCCGTGCCTGTACCGGGCCCGCATGTCACTTTCCTGGGCAAGTTTTTGCCGTTAATGAGCATTCTTATTACTCCTTCGACCTGATCAATCTCATTTAAGACCTTTTCAGCAGTCTCCGGCTGTAATAATCGCTGTGGAAATACTCTCACCTGAATGGGTTTTTCTGTGGTTGCGGCAGTTTTTAACATTTTATCTCCTATTTGTTTAAAGCTCCACGGTCACCTATCGAAAATATCAGGTTGTTTACTTCCTCTGCTGTCGGTTCCCTGTTGTTTTCCATCTCGAGGATGTCGATTATCGCACTATATGTGCAGTGCAATCTGTCTGTCGTTTTTCTTCTCGCACATCGTGTCATATTTTACAATTGATGTAAACGCTGTGCAGCATATTAAGGATTTTGGTTCGTACAAATACGAATAAAATATTTAATGATGATAGAATTGATTCTTTTTCCCCCAAATCGTGGGTGTAAAATCCTTTGGGGTTATTAAATCAAAAAGCAAAATAGCCACCGAGACACGGGGAGGCCACAGAGTCATTATTTCTCTGTGTTCTCTGCGCCTCCGTGGCTAATATTTTTCGTCAAAAACCAAACTATTTTACAGTCCCCCCAAATCGTAATCTATTTACCATGCCTTTACAGTTAAGCAACCATGAAAGCTGTACTCGGGCTTGAGGACGGAACATTTGTTAAAGGAGAAGGTCTTGGAGTGGAAGGTATTGTCCGGGGCGAACTTGTTTTTACCACGCAGTACACAGGTTATGAGGAAGCCCTTACAGACCCGTCGTATAAGGGACAGATATTGATGTTCACGTATCCGCTCATAGGCAACTACGGCATCAGCGGCGAGACTTTCCAGTCAAATTGCATGCAGGCGGAAGGGCTGGTGGTGAGAGAAGCCTGCGACCATCCTTCACATCATAAATCAAAGCGTTCTATCTATGAGTTCTTAAAAGACGAGGGCAAATCAGGCATCATGGGAATTGATACCCGTATGCTCACAATAAAAACAAGAGAGCACGGTACCATGAAAGCCGCTATAATAGTGGGGGACGATAACGGCGAGGAAGCTGTAAGGCTTGCAAGGGAGCAGCCCGATATAGGAGGTCTTGACCTTATTAGCAGGGTCACATGCAAAGAACCGTATCATGTAAAAGGGCAGGAAGATGGCGGCAACATCGTGCTCATGGATTTTGGTGCAAAGAGAAACATCGTTAAAAGCCTGAATAACCGGGGAATCAATGTCACTGTTGTTCCTGCAACAACGAAGTTAAAAGATATCATGAATTACGAGCCGGATGCCCTGCTTCTCTCCAACGGCCCGGGAGACCCGCAGCAAGCAATAAACGGCATCTCGGTCGTAAAAGAGCTTGCTGGACAATTGCCCATTTTCGGCATCTGTCTCGGGCACCAGATTATCTCGCTTGCGCTCGGGGGAGAAACCTACAAGATGAAGTTCGGTCACCGCGGAGCCAACCAGCCTGTGAAGGACAAAAAGAGAGGTATCGTGTACATCACATCGCAGAACCACGGCTATGCGGTGGATGAGAGCAGTATGGATGAAAAAGAGGTATCTATCACGCAATTAAACGCCAATGACGGCACAGTAGAGGGGTTTGAGCATAAAAAGCTGGATATAGTATCGGTGCAGTACCATCCTGAAGCGCATCCGGGACCTCTCGATACTGAGAAGATTTTCTTTGACAGGGTGGCTGAAACTGTTAGAAAGATGAAGGTAGTGGTTAAATAAAGCCTGCTTCCGCTGTATCTTTAGGGTGAATATTTTATAGTAGCTCAGCAATTTATAAGCGGGTTGAAGTATGATAGATATGAAATGCTTGATTTGTGGAAGAAGAATAAATAAAAGAAGAAGTAGAATAGGATGGTATCATATAAATGTAAGAATGCATCATTGGGCAATTCCAGATTTTTCACGATATTACAGAGAGAATCCTAAAAATAATAGAACTCCTGGCCTGCTGCGTGATTATATTTACCTTATTACAGCAATAATTGGTGCAATAACAGCAATAATTATTCTTTTCAGAGAATGGAGATAGTGTTTATGATTATTAATGAAATAAACCTTTCAAGTACAGAAAACTTAGAAAGAGTCTATAAGATTTCAGACATTTCCAGTAATCCCGCCCCTGCGCCTGAAACTGCATGGATATTTTTCACATCTTCCACCTGTCGTCCACAGGAAAACACTCATTAATCCACATAAGCACCTTATTCTCATAGATTATCCTGTATTCCCTTGAAAGAACAGGAATGTTCCCAAAAAAATCCTGCCGCACAATTTCCATTTTCAGTATATCCCGCCTTGTCTCAAGCTTATGCTCCCGCAGAATCCTTCCTATCGGGATATCCGCCCGCATGAGGTCGTCCCTCACCGCCTGCGGCATTCTTTTAACAGGCGCCAGGGATTTTGCCAGAACGTAAATAGTACCTCCGGCATCCAATGTCACAAGGCGGCTGTTAACCTCGTCCCCGACTTCAATATCAAGAAGCTTTGCGATATCAGACGTTGCCTTTATCACGCTTTGCTCAAGCGTTTTGACTACTACCGTTTTCCCGGTGAGCACCTCAAGAAGCTGCGTGACCGAACCGTCAGTGCCAGCGCAAATGCGGAGGCATGCGGGAACATCAGGTCTTTTAAGCGCATCCCACAAATTCAGGCTCCCTGCACTTCTTTCTTGGCTTTTGCAAGCCGTTCCTTTGCAGTATAACCGGTGGCATCTTCAAGGAAGACCCTGTAGCGCTTATTGGTATCGAGAATAACATCGTCTTTAACGTCTTTGTTATATTCGGTTTCCACGCACAGCTTTTTATTACCAACCCAGACAGTTAACCGTTTGAAAGCACCGTAATTTATTGTACATTTCCCGTTCTCTTCCTTTACTTGCGCTGGAAAATTCTTCTCAAGCTCTGCCCTGATTCGCCCTGCATCCTGCGAAAAACCTCGTTTAAATGAGTACTCCTGAATAATATCACCTTCATATCACAAGTGTCTGCTTAAGATTAAAAGATTACTAATGAAAATTTAATGATGAGGCGTTTAGCTGATTCCTTTAAATTTAAACCCCCACAGACTTTCGCCTTTGATTTCTGTATGTTTCAAGTGCTCTATCTCATGGGCTATATCATAAGCAGTAGAACCTTCAAAAACAAGTTCTTTTTCCGCGAGCTCTTCAACTTTAATCTCTTTTTCAACAGGACGAACAGTCGCTTTGATAATACGGTCGCATCCTACCCTTATCTTGTAAGGTCGCATGACGAGCATCCTGATTTCCTCGTCCCCACATTTTTCAAGCCTGTGTACCGTTCCCTCCTCGTCTATAAGAACCGGATTAACGAACAGGTATATCTCTTCAAGGGAATATCCTGTTTTCTTATTGTCATCGTAAATGGTCGTCTTGTCCATCACTGCAATAGTCTTTATATTCCCGGATGAATAGCTCCAGTCGCCGCCATCTCTTAA
>JAPZAN010000051.1 GCA_027460605.1 Candidatus Methanoperedens sp. | reverse complement strand
TCTGATTGCCGCAACTGCATTATCTTCGGGAATTAAAGAAATAGTTACTAGAAATGTCGATCATTTCAATAAAGTCAAAGGTCTAAAAGCGGTCACTCCTGAAGATATGGGTTTTTAATTTAAAGAGTTTAAACCTATATTTTGTCATACAATCCCGCGCGCCTGCCCTGCCAGTCGGCGTCGTCCTGCGAGATTCCCGGCATCCCTGCACCCAATCAACAACATTCAGGCTGCAAACCCCAAAGCTGAGCGCCGAACAATCTGAAATAATTCAGCTACCCCCTCCTCAAAACCGGCGCCGCCGCCAAATGCGATAATGCGCCCCAAAATCTTTGCACCCTTGGCGTCCTTTGCGGTGCCATCATCGACTAAAACCGCAAAGCACGCGAAGGACAGATATAATACCATATGCTGCAATGCTGTTATTGTAACATAGTGTATACACTTTTATACTTAAAAAGCGTAGTTATCTTCGATGAGAAAAGGCAATTACAGATTCAGGCGCCCGCGCTGTTGCGGCGCTATGATGGTTTCTGCATACGTCAGGCATGGAAGCCACAGCAAGGCACCAGGTATAGAAAAGATAGGACTGTACTGCACCCGATGCAGGCGGTTTGAAATAGAAAGACCTATGCAACCCGTTTTCAACATGTACATCGAAAAATATCCTGTACTCAAGTATGTAACTGTCGCCTTGATGCCCTATATGAATACAGTTAGAGGACTCTATTTTCATGGAAGCAGGCTGAAAGGAAACCACAGGGAGGACTCTGACTATGACCTTGTGCTAATCACCAGGGACAAAATAGACGAGAGGCTAAAAACCGAACTGAAAGAACATAATATTCAGGTAGAAGTTTTTTCACTGAAGCAGGCAAAAAGGCAGCTTGATCTGACACCATCGTACCTGTTGACGGTTCTCAGAGAAGGCATTTCTTTGATTGGTGAGGATCTGAGAGAGAAGTTTGTCAGGAAGAAAGTAAATGATATCGCTCTTCAGGTAGAACTCAAAGACTGCATAAAACAGCTCGAATATCTTAAAAAGATGCTGAACAATGAACCAGATGATTTTATTAAAGCCAGAATAGTTCACTCAGCAATACTCCGCCTGAGACAGGCATACTCGATCAAGCGGCTATATCATAAAGATGTGCCGGAGCTGGCTATGGATTTCAGGGGATATTCCAGAGGTAATTTTAATGAGCTTTATGAGCTATACAGGGTTGTAAGAGACCAGGTACATGATAAAGGATTGAATGATGACGAAATACCCGCAGGGGTCAGAACGCTAACAAGAAACGAGCTTAAAAGGCTTGTCAGTTCAGTGGATACTTATGTAAAGGATGTATATAAAAAACTGATAAAAGATTATCTGGACAAACAAAAACGTATGGAAAAAATTTGATCATTTTCTTTTTTTCCTGTTAATCTGCTTCTTCTTTTTTTCGATTTCCTGTTCAAATTTCCGTATCTCATTTACCCAGTATTCTTTCAGATTTTCATCTTTTGTTTGACTGAGCTTTTCTTCGTGTATTTTATGCTGTTCTTCAAGGCTTTTTATGCCTTTTTCCAGTTTCTTTTTCCTGCCCATTGGGGGTATTTCTCCGCTGAATGCTTTCTACATAACGAAAAGTAAAAAGGTTTTCTATTCGATTTGCTATTAGCGTATCCTACCCCGGCGCAGGTCAAAGAGACTTATATCCATATCTGCACCCCAACCCGCAACATTCAGGCTGCAAACCTCAAAACCGCGCGCCTCCCCTGCCCGCCGCGCTCCCCGGCGTCGTCCTGCAAAAATATGGATGATGTATTTACAGCGAGGCTAATACCACGGCATCAGCAGCATGTGACACGCCAATAAAATTGGAAACTGCGCCAGTTTTTTCCTTTTCTACAAGTTTCCCGAGTCGTTCTGAAACAATAAATCGCTCCAACATCAAAACAATCTTTGCTTTCGGATTATCATTATTAAGCTGGTAAAGCTGAGTTTTACCAACTTTTCTTACTTTTCTAATGATATCTTCTTTCAATAGTTTATTTATATGGGCATAAACCGTTGCCTTTGTCACACCTGTCATTCGCGCGATATCCGGACCCGATAAGGTATCTTCATAGTTCTCCGCAAAAGTTTCAACTATTTTGACCTGCGGACAGTCGCCAAACAATTCTGATAATACGTACATCTTGCACCTATAGTTTAATATCTATTCTTCAAGTTTAGTTTTTATCCTATTTAACCCTTTTGCGCTGGATTTATAAAGTCTCTTAATCTTTGAGCCTCCAATGAGCGACATTGATTTTGATCTAACACAGGATGAGCGTAAGGTACTTGAGCTGCTTGGTAAGCTGCATGTATCACAGAATAAAAACATCAATGAAGCAACCATACGTAAAAAGTTACCTTCAAAATATCATGGCAACCTGTATGAGACTATTAAAAGCCTGCACAGTAAAGGGCTTTTAAGGTATTATCGCTCACAAAATTATTGCTTAACCGATGAAGGCAAAAAGATTGCTGAAAAACTGGCAGCCGAACTTTTTAAGAAAACATATGGCGACCTCAGAATCCTGTTAGTGTTATAAGAGTATTTTTATCAAGTACAACTCGATAGGCCTCTCCTGCATCACTTTATAACTGCCAGGTGCAGCGAATCTATCGGTTGAAGAGGATACGGCTTTGGCAAGCACCTTGTTTCACAGACTAATTTCGGCAAAGTTTTATATATTTTAAAAATAGTTACAAATTAAGATTTGAGGCTGTTTTAGCAGCAGCATTTACAGCAGTTAAAGTTTGTCTATTTCTGCGGTTATGTTTGCCCTTAACAGTTGATAATCGAAAGTTAAGGATGTGTAAATAGTGAAAGAATTTCAGGAAAGAAA
>JAPZAN010000050.1 GCA_027460605.1 Candidatus Methanoperedens sp. | reverse complement strand
AAGGGCCGGGAAGTTACAGCGTTTGTGAACAATGTCATGCTGCACCGCCCGATTCACTTAAACCCAGCAACGGCAACCTGATAGTAGTCCATTTATCAAGAGGCAAATATTGTACGAACTGCCATGGTACCGATGTCGGTGTTATCCATATGGCAGCAATTACCAATGCGACCAAAAAATAAGTAAAAGGGCGCCAAAACCCTTTACTTATTACTATAGTTCCAGGAAGGTATGGCTTTAGAACCGAGCGAAAGATTGTTTGCAGGAGTAGTTTTAATAGTAATCGGACTCGTGGGTCTGGTTTACAGGCTGACCGGTTATGGCATGATAATCGGGGATATAAGGACAGGCTCAATGTTTTACAGTGGCGGGTATTCCCCTCCTGTCCCTGGTTATCAGTGCGGTTTTTATAATCGTGGTATTGCTGGGGGGTATATATCGTATATGACACGATTCGAAAAGACGCAAGACCCTGAATTAATATGACTTCATTTCTGGAGTTTGCAAAAATCTGCAGCAGGATTGAAGAAATTTCAAGTTCTCTTGAAATGACATCTATAGTTGCAGGTTTTTTTAAGGAAGTGAGTGATGAGGAGCTTCCCATTGTTACCCGTTTTATTATGGGGCATATCTTCCCGGTCTGGAGCAAAGAAGAACTTGGCATCGGACCAAACCTTTTATATTCCGCCATAGCCAAAACTTCGTCGCTGCCTGTTAAACGCATAGAAGAATTTGTGAGGGATACAGGCGATATAGGGCTGGCAGCGGAAAAAGCAATAACTTCTGGAAAAGCCCACTTGAATTTATTTTCTGAAGGCGAACTTTCCATTAAAGAGGTGTACCTGCGGTTCCGGAAGATTGCAGGGCTTACAGGGAAAGGTTCGCAGGATGCAAAAATAAAGAATTTGCAGTATCTTTTCAGTTCAGCCAAACCATTGGAAATTGTTTATCTTGCACGTTTATCGATTGAAGAATTACGAATAGGGGTGGGAGAAGGAATCGTGAGGGATGCGATCGCCGAAGCATTTGATGTACCTTCGGAACTGGTCGAGCGGGGGTATATGCTTACAAATGATTTCGGGCAGGTTGCTTTTACTGCAAAAAAAGAAGGCGAACCGGGACTTTCTAGGCTCGGGGTTTTAATAAACAGGCCATTAAAAATGATGCTTGCGCAGATAGCTTTGGGTATAAAGGAAGCTGTGGAGGAAATGGGTACTGTTGCCGTCGAATGGAAATTTGACGGGGTGCGCGTCCAGATACATAAGGAAGGCAGCAATATAACGATTTATTCACGTAAACTTGAGGACGTGACATCTTCTTTGCCCGATATTGCAAAAGCCGTAAGAACCAATGTTTCTGCAGACAGCGTGATTCTTGATGGCGAAGCCGTCGCTATTGGAAAAGATAAGAGACCGATGGCATTCCAGGAGATATTGCGGCGCTTCAGGCGAAAATACGATATATCTGCTACCGCCATTGAAATTCCGCTACACCTTAACCTTTTTGATATACTTTATTTAAATGGCGATACGCTTATCGATGCTCCGCTTTCCAAGAGGCGTAAAAAACTTGAGGAAATATGCGACAAGAGCATCGTCGCAAAACAGGCCGTAACCAGTGATACGGCGCTTATTGAAGCGATTTATAAAGAGGCGCTCGCTGCCGGGCATGAAGGAGTGATGTTGAAAAACCCGGATTCATTTTATACACCCGGCAAAAGGGGAAAGAACTGGCTCAAATTAAAGCCGATTATGGAAACACTCGATCTGGTGGTAATCGGAGGAGAATGGGGGGAAGGGAGAAGAGCCAACCTGATTGGTTCCTACTTACTGGCATGCCGCGACCCTGATACCGACAGGTTCCTTTCCATAGGTCGTGTTGCAACCGGAATCACGGATGAACAACTGGCTGAGCTGACGAATTTACTCAAAAACCTTGTCGTTTCAGAAAGCGGTATTCATGTCGAGTTGGAACCTAAAATAGTATTTGAGGTGGCTTTTGAGGAAATCCAGAAAAGCCCGAATTATGATTCAGGGTATGCGCTTCGTTTCCCGAGACTCGTCAATGTGAGAAGCGATAAATCGGTTGAGGATGCCGATTCCATAGACAGGATTGAACAGCTTTATGCGGTCCAGAAAGGAAAATGAAGCCTGACCGAAAACTATATACACTTTGTTCGTCAAAGTACGTATGTTCGTTAAAAAACGAACAAGATAGGCGGGTTATTTTTTTAAACGATACTAACCCCCACTCCTCAAACCCGCCTGTCTTACCTTCCTATCCTTCCTTTTCAAGACAATAAACCCATTCCGAGAGGGGGATACATTGTTCAGGTGCACATTCAAGAGCGCATCCTGTGCATGGGGAGAACATATCCCCTATTAACAATAACTTGAAATTCCTGGTTTTTTCTTCTTTTTTCCCGAGGTACTTAATAAGGTATGTTTTCACACCTTTTTTTGATTCCTTTTCCCGGCTTATTTTGCCTTCCTTTTCAAACTTGGCAAGAATTCGGGAACATTTGCTGCTGTCTATTTTTGCCTTCTTCCAGAGTTCGTTTTGTAAAATGCCATTTTTCCTGGATTTAATCAATTTCAGGATTTTTTCTTCGGTATCCATTCTACTCCCCTACTGGACTTAACATGATTATATTATTACCTCTTAAAATCACCGAACCCAGGGAACGTGCTTTAACTCCATCCACAACTTCATATGTTTCGACAAGATGCAGATTTAAATACTCATCAGAACTCTCAAGTTTGCCCTGAAGTGTATGTTTATCGCCTTTCATCTCAACCTGTACAATTGAACCTGTCAATGTCTGAACTTTTTTTGTTGGGAACAAGATTTTTCCTCGACTTCTTTTTATTTCGTCTTCATTTATTTCCTTTAGTACTT
>JAPZAN010000049.1 GCA_027460605.1 Candidatus Methanoperedens sp. | reverse complement strand
CGTAGGAAGCGTGAGAAATATATCTGCCGGCGAATGGTACCACATAGCAGCGACGTATGACCGCACTACTTTCAAGATTTACATTAATGGTGTTCTTGATAATTCAGTGAACACTCAATACACACCATATCAAAATAATTACCAATTAGTGATTGGAAGGGGATGTGTGGGCGACCCCTGCTTGTTTAAACCTTCTAACCCATCTTTCAACGGCACCATCGATGAAGTCCGCATCTACAACCGCGCTCTTTCAGCCAGCGAAATCCAAGCCGAGTATAATGCTTTAACTGCCCCAATACCAACCACAGTCCCACCAACAACAGTTCCTCCAACAACAGTACCGCCAACAACAGTTCCCCCTACAACAGTCCCACCCACAACAGCCGCAGCAACACCGGCAAAATTCCGCGTGGGTCCGTCCGTTACGCTAAGACCTGTAACCGATGTTATAGATACCAACCAGGATGGTATTGTTGAATTGTTTATGAACAACCCATCTTTAAACGATGTGACGCTTAACGTGGATGCACGTGTCAGTGTACCCAGCGGCATACACGTTTACGGTCAAAGTTTCGGAGAGGCAGCAGGTGCCGGAGTGGTAGCCGGTACGTTCAGTGTTCCACCGGGCACGTCAAGGACTATAATAGTAGTTATAAAAGCAGATAAATCAGCAAGGATCGGCTCGCATTGGTGTTGTACTGGCAATCTTTGGTGTATTTGCAATTGCACGTCTGCTTTCAAGAAAATAAAATGAAAAAATAAAATTATTTTTTCGGTGACTAGCGTCGAGAAATATAAAAACCGGATGAACGTAGATTTTCTATAGGGTTATCCCTTAATCCTCTTCAGCCTGAACGTATTCTCCCGCTCCATCTCTTCAAGCCGGAGCACAATAAAATCCTTTGCTTCTGAAAGCTCAGGTATCACCTTGAACTCAAGCGCATTCACCCTGCGCTTCGTTTTCTCGATATCCTCAAGCAGCTTCTTCATCGTGGTCTCAATCTCAGCAGCGAGGATGATTTTCTCAACAAGTATTTCATAAGCGTCCACCGCTTCGTCGATGCGCGAGCTTGTGCCTATGATGCCGTAACCGTGCTCATCGAGTTTCTTATGTACGCTTGAAGCCTCGATTTTCGGGACAACCACACCCATCACATTCTTGCTTACAAGTTCAAGCTTTGGATTATCCTTTAGCGCAAAGGCTGTGGATTTCACTACCACAACCCCTTCCACAGACTTGGCGATAGCAAGATTCAGGGAAGCAACAGCGAACTGCTTCTCCACCTCAACCCTTATGCCCTTCGCTTTCTCAAGTATCTCGAAAAGCTCAAGTATCAGTCCATCGCGTTTCATCTTGAGAAGCTTGTGCCCGCTCTGGCCGAGCTTGATTTTTTTCTTAAGCTCTATAAGTTCCGAACGAGTGGGCTTTATATTGTCCTTGATAGCCATATTATTCTGTTTTCTCTTCCTTTGCCTTATGAGCCGGATGGTATTTCTGGATATACTTGTTATCGATTCTTGTGAGTTGCGCTTCAGGTAATTCAGCGAGAAGTTCCCAGCCGATATCAAGAGTGGTTTCGATATCCCTGTTCTCATCCGCGCCCTGCCTTACGAACCTGTCCTCGAACATGTCAGCGAACTCAAGGAATTTCTTATCCCTGTCTGAGAGAGCGTCCTTGCCCACGATGGCGACCAGTCCCCTCAGGTCTTTACCTTCAGCATAAGCAGCATACAACTGGTCTGAGACCGCTTTATGGTCTTCCCGTGTCCTTGTCGCGCCAATACCTGAGTTCATCAATCTTGATAGTGAAGGCAGCACATTGACCGGTGGATAAATGCCCTTCCTGTGGAGTTCCCTTGATATGACAATCTGCCCTTCGGTGATGTATCCCGAAAGGTCAGGAATCGGGTGCGTGATATCGTCTCCTGGCATGGATAAAATGGAGAACTGCGTCACCGAGCCTTTTCTTCCCTTAATAACACCTGCGCGTTCATATAACGAGGCAAGGTCTGTGTACATGTAACCGGGATATCCGCGCCTGCCTGGCACTTCTTCTCTTGCCGCGCCCATCTGGCGAAGCGCTTCGCAATAATTCGTGATATCAGTAAGAATAACAAGCACATGCATATCATGTTCGTATGCGAGGTATTCCGCGGCTGTAAGAGCAAGCCTTGGCGTGATAAGCCGCTCCACTGCCGGGTCGTCCGCAAGATTCAGGAACACCACAGCCCGCTCAAGAGCGCCTGTTCTCTCAAAGTCGCGCATGAAATACTGGGCTTCTTCATTGGTAATGCCCATCGCTGCAAATACCACTGCAAACGGCTCTTCCGAGCCCCGTACTTTTGACTGCCTTGCTATCTGCAATGCAATCTCGTTGTGCGGAAGACCTGAGCCTGAGAAAATAGGTAGTTTCTGGCCGCGCACGAGAGTATTCATACCGTCTATCGTGGATATGCCGGTCTGGATAAAGTCCTTTGGCGGAAGGCGCGCATAAGGGTTGATTGCCGCGCCTGTGATTTCAAGCCTGTCCTCCGGCACGATGCGGGGTCCCCCGTCCAGCGGTTCGCCAGAGCCTGACAAAATCCTGCCAAGCAGGTCTTTTGAAACCGGGAGTTTGATTGTTTCGCCTGTGAACCTGACGCCGCATTCCCTGTTAAGCCCGCCTGTTCCTTCGAATACCTGTACAACAACTATATCTTTAGAAGTATCAAGCACCTGTCCTCTCTTGGTTGTGCCGTCGGGAAGATTGATATTTACAAGTTCGTTGTATCCCACAGGTTCAGTCTTCTCTACAAAGATAAGCGGGCCTGCGATTTCCCTGATTGTCTTGTATTCTTTGGTCATGTTACTTACCCCTCAGTTTTGCAAATTCTTCTTCCATGTTCTTTGTTATGACGCCAAGCGCCGCATCGAAGTCTTTCTCGAATTTGACCTTTGCAAGATCGTCTTTTGTTTTTGATTTCATGATATCTTCGACAGATGCGCCGCCCTCAAGCGCTGTCTGGGCTTTATCGCCCCAGGTAGTGATTGCCTTCAAGAGCTTGAACTGTTTATCCATCGGGCAGAAAGTATCCACTTCATGGTAGGCGTTCTGCTGCAGGAAATATTCGCGAATCATTCTTGCTATCTCAAGGGTCAATTGCTGGTCTTCCGGAAGGGCATCCGAACCGACGAGCTGGACGATTTCCTGGAGTTCTGCTTCTTTCTGGAGAAGCTCCATCGCATCATTCCTGAGCTTAATCCACTCAGTAGATACGTTTTCCTTGTACCAGTCCTCAAGTGCCTTTGAGTATAACGAATAACTATTAAGCCAGTTGATTGCAGGGAAATGCCGGCGCTGTGCGAGTTTCGCATCAAGCGCCCAGAATACCTTAACGATACGAAGCGTGTTCTGGGTAACAGGTTCCGAGAAGTCACCACCAGGAGGTGAAACCGCTCCGATAACGGTAATCGAGCCTTCTTTTCCGCAAAGCGCTTTGACTTTACCCGCACGCTCGTAGAATTCTGATAGTCTTGCTGCAAGATAAGCCGGATAACCTTCTTCACCAGGCATTTCTTCAAGACGCGATGAAATTTCTCTCATGGCTTCTGCCC
>JAPZAN010000048.1 GCA_027460605.1 Candidatus Methanoperedens sp. | reverse complement strand
CTCTCGCCCCTGACCGCGCCATTATTACGGCGGAATTGTCCATCCCGAGATGGCGGTCTGCAATATCTCCTGTAGTGTCTCTTGCTTTTGATAGTTCTTTCATTATCTCCATTTCAAGGGTTTCTGCGATAGACCGTCCCGGCAGCGGTTCAAGCTCGCCGGCCCGGAACACGCCTATCAGTTTTTCCACCCTGTTTTTAGCCCCGCTCAATTCCTCGTTTATCTGGTTTTGCGCTTCAGGCGGGACGTATTCGTCGTCTATGCCGAAACTGAACCCGCAGCGCATAATACCTCGTATGGCAAGGCGCGTCGCATCATCGATAAATTTGCACGCCACATCCGGATTGAATTCTTTTATAAGTTTATCAAGTATCACGCTCTTGAAGGCGCCTACGGCTTTTTCATCGATTGAGCCGCGTTCAAGCACCCCGTCATTGATGACTACATAGGCATCATGTTCGCAATCCATACCTTTGCAGGTATCGCAGTGTTCGCAGATTTCAGCCTTGAACTGGAGGTTAAGACCTTTGGGAAGAATCCGGCTGAAAATCTGTTTTCCTGTCCAGTATGGTTTTTTGTCCTCTTTTCCTGCCGGTTCCGGCAATTCCCTGATCTCGGATTTTGCAAGAAGTTCCAGGGCATCTTCCTTAAATATTTTGTCTTTACTGTTTGTAAGCAGGAATAGTCCTGAAATATAGTCATGGATACCGCCGATAATAGGCCCGCCGAATCTGGGGGAGAGAATGTTTTCTTTGACATGCATCAGGATTTTTGCCTCGGCGCGCGCATCCTCGGTTTGCGGCACATGCATGTTCATCTCGTCGCCATCAAAGTCAGCGTTATACGGGGGACATACTGCAGGATTGAGCCTGAACGTCTTATGCGGCAGCACTTTTATCTCATGCGCCATGATGCTCATCCTGTGAAGAGAGGGCTGCCTGTTGAATAATACGATATCCCCGTCCTTTATCTGCCTGTCAATTTTCCATCCCAGTTCGATAAGGTCAGCAAGTTCACCGCAATTCTTATCAGTGACTTTTACCCTTCGCCCGTCCGCTCTCACGATATAATTGGCGCCCGGATGGTTGTCCGGACCCCGTCTCACATATTCTTTCACTTCATCGATATTTCTCGGGGTTACGTTCATTGTGATAGTGAGTTCTTTTGCTATCGCAAGAGGCACGCCCACCTCATGTATCATGAGGTTCGGGTCCGGTGAAATTACAGTTCTTGCTGAGAAATTTACGCGTTTACCTGATAAGCTTCCCCTGAACCGGCCTTCCTTGCCTTTTAATCGCTGGGAAAGCGTTTTCAATGGTCTTCCAGACCTGTGGCGGGCAGGCGGCACACCAGATACTGCATTATCAATGAAAGTTGTCACATGATACTGCAATAATTCCCATAAGTCTTCAATGATTAACTGCGGCGCTCCTGCTTCACGGTTTTCCTGGAATCGTTGGTTAATCCTTATGATATCCACGAGCTTGTGGGTAAGGTCATCTTCACTGCGCTGACCTGATTCAAGTGTTATTGAAGGACGCATCGTGACCGGGGGAACGGGCAGCACGGTCAGAATAATCCATTCCGGGCGTGCGTTCTGGGGGTCCATGCCGATAACCTCGATATCCTCGTCTGTTATTTTCTCAAGACGTGAGCGTATATCGGTGGGCATCAGCTTGTGCCCGTCCTCAATATAAGTAGTGGGTTTCTCGAACTTGATTTCCTGCTGGACTTCGCCGCAGTACTGGCATTTTCCGGCTTTTCGCGCCTCTTTGAAAACCTCGTTGACAACATCTTCGATGGATTGTCCCATTTTCTTAAGCGTTCTTATCTTTTCAACTGTTTCCTTTTTCTGTTTTGGTTCAAGAAGCAGCGCGCCGCATTTCCTGCATGTGGCTCTTAAAATCTTGCGAATAAGCTTGGCAAAGCCGACATGAATGACTGGCGCCACAAGTTCTATGTGCCCGAAATGTCCTGGGCATTCGCCCGCGCGACCGCCGCATGTCTTGCAGCGCAGACCCGGATCGATTACCCCGAGCTTGGTATCCATCAATCCCATCTCAATCGGAAAACCGTCATCGTCGTACGTATCAGCCGTTATGACTCTCGTTACGCTCATCTTACGGAATTCTTTGGGTGAGATAAGTCCGAATTTTATCTGTTTTACTCTTTTTGGGGTTGCAATTACCATATTCTTCACCTACTCAATTTTTGTGCTACCGAAGGTGCACGCCACGTTGACTGGGGCATCGGTCATACAGCATCTTCTAATACAAGTCTTGGCGCAACGCCAAGAGATATTATTTCATCAAGCAATAGTTTGAAAGCATAGCTCATTTCAACAGGGTGTATGTCTGTCTCAGCGCCGCAATCCTGGCATCTGGTGATATTTCTTCTTTTATCAAGAGTTGCTATCATGCCGCAATGAGAGCAGACGTATTCCATGACCTTGTCCGACTCGTCAAGAAGCCGTTCTTTAAGAGCCATGGCCGCGCCGTGCCCGATAAGGACATCGCGTTCCATTTCCCCGAACCTCAAGCCGCCTTCCCTTGCCCTGCCTTCCGTGGGCTGTCTGGTCAACACCTGGACAGGTCCTCGCGACCTCGCGTGCATCTTTGACGATACCATGTGATAGAGTTTCTGGTACAGGATAACGCCGACAAATATGTCTGCCTGTATCCTGTTTCCTGTTATGCCGTCGTAGAAGACCTCTTTACCGGTGTGTGAAAAACCATGTTTGGGGAGCGCAGAACGCAGGTCATCTTCGGAATCACCCGAGAATCCCGAGAATGCAGTGCCGTCCACCCTTCTTCCTTCAAGCGATCCCACTTTCCCGCCAATCATTTCAAGGACGTGCCCCACGGTCATCCTTGAGGGGATTGCATGCGGGTTAATTATCAGGTCGGGAACCATACCGCCTTCGGTGAAAGGCATATCTTCATAAGGCACGATAAGACCGATTACACCTTTCTGCCCGTGCCGGGATGCGAATTTATCCCCGATTTCAGGGATCCTGTGGTCTCTTGTCCTCACTTTTGCAAGTCGTGAGCCATTTTCTGATTCTGTGAGTATGACGGTATCCACTATCCCTTTTTCATTGGAACGCATGGTAACCGAGCTTTCCCTTCTCTGCACAGGGCTTATGCCAAGTTCGGTCGGTTCTTCAAGGAACCTCGGCGGGCTTGTCTTCCCTATCAGGACATCATTTGGCCCTACAGGTATTTCAGGATTGACAATACCATCGCTGTCCAGTTGGTTGTAGACCTCGGCGCTTCTTGCTCCCCTGACTTCAGTATCCGGGATCTCGAATTTATCCTCCTGGCCGCCAGGATATTTTCGCTCTTCGCCTTCATTCGTCCTGAAGAAATGGCTTCTTCCCAGACCGCGTTCGATCGAACCCTTATTCACGACAAGGGCATCTTCGATATTATATCCTTCATATGATAATACCGCCACTACGAAATTCTGCCCCGCAGGCCGGAGGTCAAACCCGATTGCTTCTGCGGTTTGTGTGGATGTAAGTGCCTTCTGCGGATAATGCAATACGTGAGCCCTTGTATCGGGTCGTAATTTCATATTGGGCGTTGACATACCAAGACATTGTTTGATCATGCCTGCACCCATCGTATTCCTGGGCGATGCGTTGTGTTCCGGGAAAGGCACCATGCCGGTGCAGATACCGAGAATCAAAGACGGGTCTATCTCAAGATGTGTATGTTTGGATGTCAAATCCTTTTCATCGATAGCTATGAACGCATTTTCTTCTTCCTCAGCATCAAGATACTCAATTAAGCCGGCATCGACAAGACCGTCAAAAGTGATTTCTTTCTTTTTTAATCGCTCGATATGTTCCTGCGTTACCAGAGACTTTCCATTTTCTACGATAATCGCAGGGCGTCTTGCCCTTCCCTGGTCAGAATTGATGATTATCTCATTCGTATCCTCATAGTAAATGATATTCACCTGTTTTTTGATATCCCCCATTCTTCGCCTTTTTCTCAGTTCCGACACCAGCTCTTTTGGTTTATCATGGGTTCCTATCAGTTCACCGTTTAAGAAAACTCTTGCCTTATTCAAAGGATTCAACCTCCTCTTCGGGTTCAACTTTTACTTCTTCGGCTTCTTCAAGCGCCTCCAATTCCGTGGCATAAGTTGTGGGCACTTCTTCCATCCCGACAAGCTGCGGGATAATCGGGGCTACATCTAATTCATAAAGCATGTTCTTAAATTGGGCTTCATCCCCCGCGCTGGTTGAAATCTCAACCAGTTGCGCAAAGTTCTTTACAAGACCGCAATTGGGTCCTTCAGGGGTCTCGGAAGGACATATTCTTCCCCACTGGGTTGGATGCAAATCCCTTGCTTCAAAATGAGGCTGCGCTCTTGATAATGGGGATATGACCCTGCGCAAATGCGAGAGCGAAGCGATATAGTCGGTGCGGTCAAGAAGCTGTGAGACGCCTGTTCGGCCTCCGACCCAGTTGCCCGTAGCAAGCGCATGCACCAGGCGTTCACTCAGAACATCAGCCCGCACGATAGTTGTAACATTCAGGTCCCTGTTCCTCATGCTGGCTCTTTCAAGCTGGTATTTGATATCGCGCGTAAGCCTGTTGAAAGAAACCCTGAACAGGTCTTCACACAATTCGCCTGAGAGTTTGAGTCTCTTATTGGCATAGTGGTCCTTATCATCGCTGCCTCTTTTGCC
>JAPZAN010000047.1 GCA_027460605.1 Candidatus Methanoperedens sp. | reverse complement strand
CTGTCCTTCCTTGACTAATTTGCCAAGCCTTGTTTGAGGAACCCATTCTACTTTCTGTTCTTCGAATTTTCTATCGAATTTTCTATCTGCCATATTTTCACCTGAATTCGCCCTGAATCTTTTGTTTTACTGCCTCAACCTGCTCTGCAACGTTTGTTTTTCTGTATTTATCTATATGTTTACCCATAATCCTGTCGTCAGACGGGAAAATTGCCGGGTCATGGGGTATATCAAGACCTGCATCTACTGCTCCTTTTAAAGCTGCAAATAGCCGTCCGCCCTGTGTTGTATGATATAACCCGGTGTCGAGTATTGCCTCTTTCTGCCCGGTTTTTTTTGCACGATGCCCGAGCAATAACCCTGCCAGATATGCGGATGCGATATTTCCAGTTCCTGCAGTATAACCGTATTTCTTCAATTCACTGGTATTCGCCGAAACAAGAATAACGTCTCCAGATGCGGAAGGTATTACTATCTGTGCCAGTGTGTTTTTTGAACTTTTCCTGACCACAAGGCGGGGTTTCTTTGAAATTAGCAATTGTTTTCTTGCCCGGTAATCCGTCTTACCGTCTCTTACTCTTCTGAATTTGACTCTATATCTTGCTCCTGTTGCCATGTTCACACCACCTTGCCTTTAAGTTGTTCTATATTAGCGGTCAGGTGCGCCCTGCTTCGGAATTCTCCGCCTTTTGCTTTGCGGTATAATTTCCTGTATGTAGAAACATCAATGGTATTATTGTCCCTTTTTTCTTTAAGAAGACTACGCAATGCCCTGATTTTCTTCATCCACTGTTCTTTCTTTGGGTTCCGTGCGCCTTTTGCGCCGTTTCTTGAGCCGTGACCCTTCCTGTGTCCATAATCACGGGCCTCATCGGCTTTTCGTACCCTTCCGCGGCTATTTCCGTTTATCTCTCTTTTGCCGATTTTCTTTTCTCCGATCAATTTGCGGATATCTTCCCGCGTCAGGGCGGTGGAAATGTCCTTATAGGCTTCGGGATTCATCCATACCCGGTTCACACCTATGTCCATAACTTCTGCCGCCAATCGTCTCTGGTTTGCTAAATCTGTCATAAAGCGACACCTCGCTTTATGAGGTATAGGGTATGCGAAGCATACCCTTCTTTTGATAAAACTTTCCTAAAGTTTTTCATGTTGTTTCACTCCTTGCGGGGTTTAAAATCTTCAATCCCAATTCAGCAGCCTTCTTCTCTATGATCGCCCGCTTTCTTGATCCAACCGTGTGAGCTATTCTGGCAGCCTGCCTGCCGACCTTAAGGGACTCAATATCTTTGGGGGTTCTCACCAGGACTTCCTCAAATCCGGATGGATGAAGTCCGCGAACTGCTGCCGGACTGCCATAACCTGCCTCCACAAGCGGAGTTTTTCCTTTGACTGCATAACGTGTCTTGTTATGAATACCGTCAGGTCTCCTCCAGTAATCTGCAAGCTTCTTTTTCTTATGGGAATCAGTCTGCTTGAACTCGGGTTTCTTACTTTTCTGTTTCTTCCTGACATTAAGAAGCCTTTTCGTTTCTTCATCAAGAACAATGGTTATGGGCAGTGCTTCTGTTTTTTCTTCCTTCTTTTCTTCTTCAACAACTATCTCATCAGCAGAAGCTTTGATTTTGTTTGCAAGTTTTGCGCCTATCCCTTTAATATCTGCAATTTCATCTACGCTTGCCTTTTTTATCGAAGCGATAGTTTTAAATCCTGCATCATAAAGTAATTTTGCCTTAGCTTTGCCAACACCTTCGATGGTTGTGAGCTGTTTGATTGCTTCATCTTCCATTTTTTTCACCGCCTTTCTACGAGGTAAACCCCGTCCTGGAATACCCTCGGGTCAAATCTTTTGATTTTTGTAGCCTGGCGGATGTTAGCTGCTGTTTGCCCAACATCTTCCTTATTTATCCCGGAAACAATTACCTGGTCTCCTTTTATCATGACCTTTGTATTACCCTGGATATTGGCCTTTCTTGCTCTCTTTTCACCAAGGAAATTGCCTATTATTACCTGCTGTCCTTCGGTTTTCAATTGGATAGGGAAATGCGAATAAACCACTTTCATCGTATACTCATATCCACTTGTTACTCCTGCAATCATATTTTTTAAATGGGATTCAAGTGTGCCCAGCATTGCAAGCTGTTCTCTTCTTGGCATATCGGTCATAACAACGACCTCTGAATCATTTCTCTTTATTGTAATTCCAGGATACCATAGTTCTCTCTGTAGCTGTCCCTGCGGCCCCGATATCGACACATTCATCTTATCGATGTTGACGTTCACGCGTTCACGCCCTCCGGGATTCCTATTGTTCTCTTCGTTTCCATAACATTCACCTAATAAACATACGCAAGTAACTGGCCGCCAAGACCACTTTCCCTGGCTTCGGAATGGGTCATAACGCCATTTGGCGTGGTCAGGATAATAGACCCAAAGCCTTTAGCAGGCAAGAACCGCTTTTCCCATGCCTCGAATTCCGTATTCTTTACAGCGTGCCGCGGCCTGATTACTCCGCATTTGTTAATCTTTCCTTTTAGCTGGACTTTAAACACACCGGATTTCCCATCCTCGATGAATTCGAAATCGCCGATATATCCTTTATCCTTCATGACCTTGAGCACACTTCCTATTACTTTTGAAGCTGGCCTGATGGTACATTCCGGTTTACCTGTACTTTCTGCATTTTTTATTGTTGATAATGCGTCTGCGAGTGGATCTAATAACATTAAAATCACCTACGTATATTTCTCAAAGCCCATGTCATAAGCGATATCCCTGAAGCATTGCCTGCAGAGGTATATATCATATTTCCGAACAAGCCCCTGCTTCCTGCCGCAGCGTTTGCAGACATTGGCACCGGCTCCGAATTTTTTCTTACTCCGTTCCATTTAAACTACCTCCGCGCCGTACTTCTCTTTTAAAAAAGAAATAGCATCTTCCTTTTTCAACCTGTGATTCATGGGTATTTTGTGTTTCTCAACCTTTCGGGTGTTTATTCTGTACCCCGGGCGCTTTATTGAAACATTTACATCCATTCCGTAAATGCCTATTGACGGATCGTATTTCATCCCCGGGAAATCGGTATGTTCCTCAATCCCGAATGAAAAGTTTCCATTCTCATCAAACTGGGATGCACTCAATTTATTATCGACGATTTTTAAAGCGGTCTTCAAAAATTCCTGTGCATTTTTTCCTCTTAAAGTAACCTTGCACCCGATTGGTTCATGTTTCTTTATGGAGAAAGACGGCAATGTTTTCTTTGCAATTGCCCGGACTGGTTTTTGCTTGACTATTGTCTCAAGTAAGTTTTCAGCATTGATAAGCCGTTCACCGCTTTCTCCCGTACCTATATGAACAGTAACTTTCTCGATTAAAGGTATTCTCATTGGATTCATCTTAAACCACCTTGATTTCAGGTGTGGATTCACCTATGACAAATACATAATCTTCAATTGTTTCGAATTCCCGTTCATTCGATATGGCTACCATATTCGTTCCTGAACCCCTGACTTTGCGGATTTGTTTTATCTTCCCGACCTCTCCCGAGTGTTCTCCGCCGACAATCATGGCAAGATTCCCTGGTTTATACGGAATATGTTTGATAATTTTGCGGTCCGGGAAACCCAGGATGACAGTATCAATCGTGTTGTAGGACGCGATAATATTCATTGGTTGTCGGGATTGAAACTATATCGAAGAGACCTACCATATGCTTATAATTCGTTCTTTCCACTCCATCCACGAGAATATTACCTTCATTAATTATTGTCTTGGCTTCCTTGCTGGTATTAGCGATTTTTAGCATATCCCTTACAACAACAAGTAATGGAATCCCTGTTCCCTTTGAATGTGATCCCGCATTGGCTCCAACTACCCAGTGATGCGTCTTTCTTGTAATCGGCCACGATGTTGGTGCCGCCACTCTTTTCTGATGTCTTGCCATTTAATCACCTAAGCGCTTTTCGTCTTTGAGTTCTAATTTTGTTATCATTACGTTCGAAGGCTGTACCGGTCTTGGTACTTCGGTGCCGTCTGATTTGGTGACGCTAACACCGTCTACGGTGATGGTCATTTTTGTAAGATTTACTTTGGCTACCTTTCCCTCTTTACCTTTATGATCGCCGCGGAGGACTTTCACAGTATCGCCGGTGCGTACAGGTATGCTTTTAATTCCGTGTTTTTCCGCAAGTTCGGGGCTAAGCATAGCGCCCAATAGTTTATGCCTCTTGTGGAGCGGCGCCTGGTATCTGGATTTTCTCTGTTTTCTTGGTTGTGATGATACCATGTTCTCACCTACACTATAATCGAGGCTGCTGATGATATCTTCGAGTACCGCTCGGCAGCTTCCCTGGCAACAGGGCCTTTTATTTCGGTGCCTTTTGGCACGCCTTCATCATCCACTATCACACATGCGTTGTCCTCAAAAGAAACCCGCATTCCATCAGGCCGCCTGAACTCCTTTTTCTGGCGTATTATGACCGCTTTGAACATTTGTTTTCTCATTTCCGGGGTTCCTTTCTTGACGCTTACGATAAGAGTATCTCCAATACCTGCGCGAGGGTATCTGTTCCTTACACCGCGATATTTTAATACCGAAATAACTTCAACAACGCGCGCCCCTGTGTTATCGGCGACTTCCATACGGCTTGCCGTGTTAATTGCACGCGGTATTTTTGCCTTCATTCCTTTCATAAAGCGACACCTCGCTTTATGCGGTATAGGGTATGCAAAGCATACCCTTCATTTGATAAAACTTTCCTAAAGTTTTTCATTTTGCCACCTCGATAATAACATAGGATTTTGTCTTGCTAAGTGGTCTGCATTCTGCAATCGTTACATTATCGCCCTCTTTTGCATTTATGCAGGGAGGGTTGTGGGCATGTACCTTGGTCTTTCTCTTCTCGTACCGCTCGAATTTTGCAATCTTTTTGACAAATGTTCTCTGCACAACTACAGTGTTATCCATTTTGTCGCTGACTACGACTCCTTTTAAAACCTGCCCTCTTACGGGCAGGACTCCATGAAAAGGACATTTGGGATCAGTACATTCTTTTGCTGGCGGTTGAACATCCAGCCCGATATCTCGTGTCATTATTATACCTCTTCTATTTCCTGAATTTTTTCTTAAATTTTGTCTGGATTCTATTTTCGGGTTGCGAGAGCAATAATCTTCCATCGACTTTGAGTGTCAGCGGTAAGTAACGTTTACCGTCAACTGTTTGATGAGCCGTCCTCACCAATGATGGAATTGTGAATATAAATGATGAACAGGATTTCGATACTTTTTTCTCCTGTACACCGGTTCTTATTGTAAGCATATTTTTTGTTTCATCGATTATCCGTCCCTCTATTCCTATGAGGGAACTGTTTGTGCTGTCCACTACCTTTGTATCAAGACCGATGAGTTCATGGTGTATGATATTGTGTGGTGTCAGCTTCATTATTCTTTAGGCTCCTTCTGAATTGTTTTTATCCTTGCGATAGTTTTCCTTATCTCTTTAATCCTGCCCGGATTTTCAGGAGCGCCGCCAGCCGAAGCGACAGCACGTTCGCGGATTAGCTCCATTTTGAGCTTATCCAGTTCATCCTGCCGCTCGGTTATGTTCATGTTCCTGATTTCATCGACCCGCAGTATTGCCATTACTTTTCCTCCTTTTTATGGAGACGTGATGCCGGGTGCCAGTAATCATATTCAGGATGTTTGTGTTCCATGACATCCCCGTGCATTCTCTCTTCGATATTACCAGTATGGCCTTCTTCTGCTGTGGATACAGGCGCTTCAGGCGCCTGTTCAGACACCGTTTCAGGTTTCACTTCTTGCGGGGCTACCTTGACAATCTCTACAATGCCCGCTGCCGGTTTCTTTTCAACCGTTTCCGGGGCTCCAACCTGGACAGTCTTAAACCTGCCCGGAAGCTTGACTGTAGGCCTGATTAACCGGACACGACATCCGATAACTCCCAGTTTTTTAATCGCAATGGCAAATCCGTCATCGACCAGTTCCATCGCCGGGTTGCCTGCATGAAGCATGTTGCCGCCGACAAATTTTTCGGTCTTTTTCCTTGGGCCTGTCAGCTTGCCAGCAATATCAATCTCGCACCCGAGCGCGCCCGATTCCAGTATCCTGCGAAGCATGTTATGGCCGGCTTTCCTGAAATAAAGGCCGCGTTCGATTGCGCCTGCAAGCCTTGAGGCCATCATCTGCGCATTGAGTTCCGGGATTTTTACTTCCTGAACATCTATCTGCGGGTTATCCACGCGGAAAACGGTTTCAAGGTCATGTGTAAGCTTGTGTATGGTTTTTCCGCCTTTTCCGATAATCATACCGGGTTTCTCTGCAAATATCGTAATCTGGGTACCCATCGGGGTCCTGTTGATATTCATGCCGCCGTAACCGGCGCGTTCTAACTGCTTGGAAAAGTATTCCGCCATCTGCGCCTTATCAAGACCGTTCTTGACGAATTTTCTTTCAACTCCCATTATTACGCCTCCAGTATCATTTCAACACTGACTGTTTCGTGGTTCTTTGGAGAAGCCCTGCCCTGCGCTCGCTTAAACTGCCCCATATATGTATG
>JAPZAN010000046.1 GCA_027460605.1 Candidatus Methanoperedens sp. | reverse complement strand
TAGCCGAAGCAAAAATAGGAACTGCAAAAAGCCAGACATTAAAATTCATTCCGGTATGGTATTATAATTATTCTTTTAATATCCAGAAGAAGTATAAATCAAAAATGGTAGACCTCACAGGCGAAGGCGCAGGTTATATTCATGCCCTCACTGGAGAGAATTTTTTTAATAAATACAAGGAAATCCAGGATAACACCTTCATGCCTACCCAGAATTATGAGATAAGCCAACCGCTCATCCAGAAAAAGGATGCTGTGACCAAAGCCTTAAACTCCATCATCAGGGAACATACAAAAGAAATCAGGCTGAATGAAATGATAGGCGATACAATCGTATTTGAAAACAAGATTTTTGCTCCCGGCAGCGATGAAATAAACTTCAAAATGGACCTTTTGCATATTCCTGTATGGGAAATAAAAGGTAAGAGAGAGTTAATAGACATAAACGCGCATGACGGGCACATTATGGCCATGAGGCTCTATCATGATGCAGAAATGGTTTAACAACAGAAAAGCCTTTTAGTTTGCCGCACCAATTAAAATCTGATGAGAAATGCCGAGGTGGCCGGGGTTTTATACAACATAAGCGAGCTTCTGGAAATAAAAGGGGAAAATACTTTCAAGATAAGGGCTTATGCGAAAGCCGCGCGTGCCATTGAAGGCACGACTGAGGACATAGAAAAAATTGCCCTTGAGAAAAGGTTAAAGGATATTCCGGGCGTGGGAGAATCCATCGCCATGAAAATCGGGGAATATTTAGCAACAGGGCGCCTTCAGTATTATGAGGAATTAAAAAAACAGGTGCCAGAGGAGCTTCATGAACTGCTGCAAATCCCGGGTGTAGGTCCGAAAACACTGCAATACCTGAACAAGGAACTTGGAATAAAAAGTGTTGAAGAGCTTGAGCGTGCGGCAAAGGAACACAGGTTGAGGAGACTTGTACATTTCGGGGAGACAAAAGAAGAAAATATCTTAAAAGCCATTGAGAGATACAGGCAGCGAAGCACCAGGATTCCCCTTGGCATAGCCCTCCCTCTCGTCAAAGAAATAGTGGAGGCGCTGAAAAAGTCCGGATTCATAGAAAAAATCGAGCCTGCGGGAAGCCTGCGCAGGAGAAAGGAAACCGTAGGCGATATTGACATCCTTGCAACCTCAAATGATGCCCATGCGGCAATCGAAGCATTTGTGCATCTGCCTGTGGTTAAAGATGTAATTGGAAAAGGTTCGACAAAAGCCACCATCGTGACCAGGGAAGCGATACAGGTGGACCTTCGAATCATGGAGAGCAAATCTTTTGGCACGTCTTTGCAGTACTTCACAGGCTCAAAAGAGCACAATATCAAGCTGCGGGACCTGGCAAGGCAGAAAGGATTTAAACTTTCAGAGTACGACCTTGAGGAAATTTCCACAGGCAGGAAAGTCTATTGCGAGAGTGATGACGGAGTCTATCGAAAACTGGGGCTTTTGCCGATTCCCCCTGAGATACGGGAGGATGCAGGTGAGATAGAAGCGGCAATTTCAGGAAAACTCCCCCAGCTTGTTGAATATAAGGACATAAAAGGCGATTTCCATGTCCATACTGACTGGAGCGAAGGGTCAAATACGCTTGTGGAGATGGCAACAGCCGCGCAAAAGCTGGGATATGAATATATTGCAGTAACCGACCACTCAAAAGCGCTGGGCGTAGCGCATGGTCTTAGCGAGGAAAGGATGCTTGCCCAGATAGAAGAAATCCATAAATTGAATGATACGCTTTCGGATTTTCATGTCTTCACAGGCGTCGAAGTGGATATAAAAGCCGATGCGAGCCTTGATTTCCCTGACAGTATCCTGAAGCAGTGCGATGTGGTTGTCGCCGCGCTGCATACGGGGCAGAAGCAGGCAAGAAGGGAGATTACAGGCAGGCTGATAACCGCGATGGAGAACGAGAACGTGGATATAATAGCCCATCCCACGGGAAGAATCATAGGCGAGCGGGAGGCTTATGACGTGGATATCGATGCCATGCTTGACGCCGCTGCCGGTACGGGCACGGTTCTTGAGATTAACGCCTATCCGAACAGGCTGGACCTTAGCGATGTGAATTCAAGAAAAGCAAAAAGTAGAGGGGTGAAGATTGCGATTGGCACTGACGCCCATAACACGGGGCATCTCGGGTTGATGGAATTCGGCGTGGATGTCGCACGGCGCGGATGGCTTGAAAAGGAGGATGTAATGAATACGAGAAGTGCAAAGGAGGTCAGGTTTAAGGATTGAGAGGAGAGCCAAAACATTAATAAACCAATCCTTTTAAACTATTCATAGGATGATTCCAAAGAATTTCTTTTTGACAAAGGGCGTGGGCAAGCATAAGGAGTACCTGCAATCCTTCGAGTTGGCACTGAGAAATGCCGGTATACAATACTGCAATCTTGTAAATGTTTCCAGCATAATACCGCCAGGCTGCAAGCTCATCACAAAAGAAAAAGGACTTACGATGCTGGAACCCGGTGAGATTACTTTCATCGTGCTTGCCAGGAATTCAACCAACGAGCCGCACAGGTTGATTGCAGCCTCGATAGGCGCAGCGATCCCATCTGGCAAAAGCAATTACGGGTATCTTTCAGAGCACCACTCATTCGGACAGACAGACGAGGTAGCCGGAGATTATGCTGAAGACCTTGCCGCAACGATGCTGGCTAATAAGATGGGACTTGAATTCGACCCTGAAACTGCATGGGATGAAAGAAAACAATTGTTCAAGACAAGCGGACTGATTATCAAAACCACAAACATCACCCAATCGGCTACCGGAGATAAGAACGGATTATGGACAACAGCTATCGCAGCGGCTGTTTTCATACCATAATAATCTTTCAAGATATCAGCCTGCAAAACAAACCTTGCGAAATATCTTCTAATCATATATATCGTAAAACTTTATTACACGAGAAGTGTTCTTAATATTGGGGTTACGACCTTACTTTGAATATAAACAGGCTCGTGTTGACTCTAAATGAGGAGGAAGTGAAATGGGAAAAGAAATTACAGCATTCGATTACGAAAAGGAGAGAGCGAAGTTCACGTGGGATATCCCGGAAGATTACAATTTTGTTGAAACTATTAGAAAGTGGGCAATGGATAGAACAAAGTTGATGGCAATCACCGGGCATCCGGATGGGAAGGTCGAAAAAGCGGCATACTGGGAAGTGTGGGATAATGCCATGAGACTGGGGAATATCCTGAGAGAATCCGGTATCCACAAAGGCGACAGGGTTTTGGTGATACTTCCGCGGGGAATAGATGTGTATGCTGCAAGCACAGGCATCTGGGCAGTCGGTGGTGTTGTCGTTCCCGGCACAATAATGCTCAGGAGAGCGGACATAGAATACAGGATTCTGGATGCGGGGGTAAAAGCACTTATCACAGGTGATTCGGAAGTCGCAGATGAGGTAGATGCAATAAGAGACAAAATTCCGATTCAGAATCTTTTCTTTTCAGGTGAGAGGGATGGATGGAGGAACCTGCGCGAGGAATCCGCTCATGTATCAAGAAAATTAGAACTTGAAGAAATCAAGAAAGATGATACATTAGCCTTCACATACACATCGGGCACTACCGGCGCGCCCAAAGGAGTCGTCCACACCCATTCATTGATGTACTGTTTCGACAGGCTCAACAGGTACTACTGGTGGAACACACAGCCGGATGAGCTCTGCTGGGCAACCACAGAACCGGGATGGGCTAAATGGTACTGGGCGCCTTTCGGGGCTATTCTGAACGCCGGCGCGGCGAATTTCCATTACACGGGCAGGTTTAACCCTGAAAAATGGTATGAGCTGCTCGATAAATGGAGAATAAACAGGGCATGCATGACGCCTACTGAACTGCGGGCAATGGCGACGCTCGATGATGCGGACAAAAGATACGAACTTTCGGATTTGAAGGTCATTTTGACAGCAGGTGAGCCATGCACGCCGGGGATTGTCAGGTTCTTTGATGAGAAATTCGGGATAAGCGTCAGGGAAGGCTATGGGCAGACAGAAACCTGCGCTGTGGCGTGCACTATGCCTGGAATGGTGATAAAACCCGGCTCGATGGGAAAGTTCACGCCCGGGGTTGAGGGAGCAATCGTTAATCCCGAAACAGGAGATAAAGTGAAGGCGGGCGGGAAGGGCGTAATAGCCGTTGTCAAAAACCACCCCATGCTGTTTAAAGGATATTATAATAAGCCCCAGAAAACCGCAGAATGCTTTGTGGGTGAGTGGTACCTCACCGGGGACATTGCGATGATAGATGAGTCCGGGTACATCTGGTTTGATTCAAGGGCTGACGACATCTGCAAAAGTTCGGGATACAGGATAGGTCCTTTTGAAGTCGAGAGCGCGGTTAATTCACATAAGGCAGTCCTTGAGTGCGCGATGGTGCCGAGCCCAGACCTTTTGAGAGGGGAAATCGTCAAGGTTTTTGTGGTATTGAAGGAGGGATACGAACCTTCGGAGGAGCTTGCTAGGGATATCCAGCAGCATGTCAAGAAGATAACAGCCCCTTATAAGTATCCGAGGGCTGTTGAATTCGTTAAAGAGCTGCCCAAAACCATCAGCGGCAAGATAAAGCGCAGGGAGCTTCGGATGATGGAGTTTGAGAGAAAGAGGGATGTGATTGAGACGCTTAAGGAAAAGGGATTGTGGGAGAGGTAGGGGTAAATGAAGAATACAGGCAAAAACTGCCTGTTGATGCGCCAAACCAGTATCGAACAGACTTCCGGATGGGCGAAGCATGAGCTTTTGGATTTTGCTTTTCGGGAACGGTAAAAAAGTTTGGTGTTGAGTAAATTCTTTGCGTCTGGTATGAAAATCAACAACTATAGCATGGTTCTTAAATCTACATAATTTTATACCTATCATTTAAGCAATTTTTTCGGACGGGATAACAGGATTGACAGGATAAAATATTACAAAATCCAGTTCATCCTGTTAATCCTGTCAGATTTTCTTTTTTTAACGGTTATTTATGAACTTGACTATACTCGTACGAACTGATACGAACTCACGCCGCCGGAGTTCGTACGAGTTCGTATTAGTTCGCTGTTAATGTTCATTTTGTTGTTTTTCATTGTTACCTATGAACCGTGGGTTCATAGCTGACTCTGCGGTGGAAAATCCTGCACCGCAAAGCACGCCAAGAGTGCAAAGTTACTTTAGACGATATTTAATTCATATGGTTGCGAATTATTCACATGATGATATACTAATACCTATGTAAGCTTGATTCACACGTTTTTCACAAGTTAGTTTATATGCAAGACAATACCATTCTTTGAAAACATCCCTTTTTTTGAAGCTGGGTGGACGTAAAATGAAACACTTTAAAAATGAGGAGGCAGATATTGGAGTCGGCACACTTATAATTTTCATTGCAATGATATTAGTCGCTGCTGTGGCTGCCACGGTGTTGATTTATTCAACTGGAACACTTCAGCAGAAAGCAATTAAAACAAGTAAAGAGGCTACTATGCAGGTGTCATCCAATATTTTGGTTGAGAGGGTGGTGGGGGACAGGGTAAACTCTACTGTACCGGGTCTTCAGCCAGGCATTCAAGTCTGTCTATCCGTTTAAAACCAGATGTGGGTACAACATCGTTAGATTTGAGGCAGGTAATCATAACCATAAGAAGCAACTACTATATTTTGGATTTGAACTATTCAAATGGAAGTGGTGGCCCAAATACGTTTGGAGCATCCGCAATACGTGATGAAGATGGGTCTTTCAGCGTGGATACGCCAGTACTTAACAGCGGAGATTTGGTCGATATTGGATTTGAAACTAATAACTATACAATCCCGCTTCTTATTCCAAGAGAAACCATAATATTATCTCTAAACCAAGAACTCGGTGCATCAGCAAATCTCGAAATAACTGCACCAAACTCTTTTGGAATCAACCGCTATGTGAAGCTGTATCCATAAGGAAGTAAACAAAACGGATTTGGGATAAATTATTTAAGACCAAAAGATTTTACACACACGCTTTTTGTCGGTTTGCCTTGCTCTGTTGTTTTTTAAGTGGGAAGTCACACATCCTTATATCCTCATGAACCATAGCGCAGAGCATGGTAAGCTACCAGATGATGGTGAAGGATGTCATAAAAAAAGCCGATATCCTTCTTGAGGTAATCGATGCACGGTTCCCGGATGAAACCCGGAACAGCGAGGTTGAGCGTGACGTGGCGCGTTCAAAGAAGCCGTTCATAATAGTCCTTAACAAATGCGACCTTGTATCAAAGGAAATCCTTGAGAAAACCAAATCCCGCCTGTCAAAAATTGCTCCCACGGTCTTTGTGTCCAGTAAGACCAGGTTCGGGACAACGATGTTAAGACACCAGATTCTTGTAACCGCAGGCATAAAAGGCCGCGATATACTGGTCGGCTCTCTTGGCTATCCCAACACAGGCAAATCATCGGTTATCAACGGCGTGGCCGGGAGACACAAAGCCAGTACCTCATCAATATCAGGTCACACAAGAGGAGTGCAGCTTGTGAATGCGGGCTCGCGCATTTTGTTCCTGGATACACCTGGAATAATTCCCTTTGGCGAAAACGATGAGTTTATACAGGGCATTCTTTCGGTGAAGGATGCAACACACATTAAGGACCCGGTCGGTGTTGCCATGAAGATAATAGAGAGATTTTGCGCTGAAAACAAAACTGCCCTGGAATCTTTCTATCATGTCACGATAGAGGGACAGGATTCTTATGATGCGCTTCTACTGATTGGCAGGGAGAGCAACTGCCTGAAGAAGAAAGGCGAGGTGGATGATACGAGGGCGGCTGTCAGGATTATCAATGACTGGCAAAAAGGGCTGCTTGTGATTTAGGTGGAAAAATATCAGTCTGTGGCTTTATTTTGAATGAATTTCTTTAACTCTTCCAACCCGGCCATCTTCTAATTGAACCTTTATTCCATGTGGATGAAATGAAGAATTAGTCAAAATTCTTTTTACAATACCCTGGGTTATTTTCCCACTCCTCTGGTCTTGCTTTAAAACAATCCCTACACTTAATCCCTGTTTGATATTTTCTCTGGCTTTGTTCATATTAAAATGTAAATTCATATTTTATTATATAAACATATACATTCTTAAAAAATTCAAGTGCAAAAGATGGAGGGTTTTGGAGATGGTTGTTGCAGGCTCCCATATGAGCATGAGGATTTTGTCTTTTGGCAATCACAGACCGCCGATTAGAAATCGGGAGCATCAGGAAGTTGCATGAGGGTTGCTAAAGTTCGTTCATTGTTCTGAATAATAATGAAAATAAACAAGCAGGGAACTAACCTATCTTTTATCCATGCCCTATCATAAAAAGTGGGTTCTTAATCTTTGAGCTTGGACTTGTTAATGCGTTTCTCCATTGTTGCTCTATAAATAATCCAATTTCAAATACAAGAGCGACAATAGTATCGACATCGTCTTTATTTAATGCTTCTACTACAGAATCTAACTTCCTTCCAATTTCAACAAGTGCATCCTTGTTGTTTTCTCCAATTGTTGCTATTACATCTGGTCTCATCGGGCCAAGCACATGCTGCAAAAAGAATATAGGCTTATCTTCTCGTGCAAAAAACACTGCATGAGCTAGAGTATTTCTTAAATGTTCATATCCTTGTGGCGATCCTTTTTTAAGTAAATCTGCCGCTATTTTTATTTCCTGCCCGACTTCTTTTTTAAAATCTTCTATAAACATTTGGAGTCACCCTTTCATTTCTAAATAGTTTGTTCCATACGTTCCAAAAGGCAATATTCCAGTTGCAATATCAGAAGGCCCCCTAACAGGCATGGCTTTTGTTGGAACTGGGTAAACAACTGGTTTTTCTAGAACTTCCAGTAAACTTACCATGAATGTAGAACCTAAAATTGTAGGAAGATAAAAAGAGTAATCTCTTCTTCCAGCAACTTTTCTATATTCATTTTTTACTAATCCATTCTCAAGTAAATTTTTGAGATGACTATTTAACAATCCTTGAGAAATATCAAGTTCTGTCATAAGTTCAGAAAAAGTTTTACCTTGTGGCTCCATCATCAAATCTATCATTATCGCTATTCTAGTATCTTCAGAGAGTGATTTGATAGCATCACGTATTTCTTCTGGAAATAATCTTATATATTCATCTATTTTGCTCATAATGTTAATTGAAATTGACAAATGTTATTCGTTATTAACAAAATAAGCATTAAAACTATTAATAGTTAATCCTTTAGCAATTTGTGATTAGGTCGCCCTTAAATTCAAACGGTTCTATGATTAATTTCGTTAAATATGTATCTGGATAAACTTAATAGTTATTCGGGCAATGAGTACACATCTCATGGATTTCCAATCTAAATTACTCGACCTGCAGAGAAAATTAAAATCTAAAAAAGAGACCACTTTTGTTACGATTTATGGTTCTTATACCAGCCCAATTAAAGAAATTTTACAAGAGATTCGAGATGCACTGAAATCAGAAGGATATGCAGCAGGACTTGTAGAGGATTATCCAAATAACACAGGTTCACATGAACTCAATCCAGACCAAAAAAGTCTATTTTATATAGATTGTTCCAACGTCAATATATTATATTTTTTTAAAAATACTGATAACCAAAGTGTTTCGAGGGAGGCAAATTACATTTTAGACAATCCGCATCTAATAGGAACTGCAATTTTCTTTGAAGAGAAAGAGCCTCATGAAGAATTTGGAGCTATTAAATCGTTATTAAGTACCAGATTGCTTGCTAAAAACATTAGAACGACACCATTCAATAGATCTAATGCCACTAAGCTTACTAAGAAAGCGCTAATAGATTTTATATATTAAAAATTATAGAACATTATATAATTATTCTTATTAAGACTAACCAAGTTTCACCTATGGTCTTCTTCTTTGCAGTTCTATCTGTGCCCATATTCAGTTCCAACGATCATCAGTTGGTTCAAGATATTTCTAACTGCTGCACAAACTCCCTATCGTCTTCAGTCACGGTATACCCCGTCCGATGTACGACGCCTGCATATACCGTTTTCATGAATATCTATTTACCCCTCAATCTGGCAACTACCCTTCGTTTCCTCTCAATAGCCTCCTCCGCCGCCTTATCCACAGCCCTCTTCATAGCCTCAAAATTCCGCGGCGTCTTCTCGCCCACAAGTTTCTTGATAGGCGTATATGCTGATTCCCTGAAGCGGGGCGTAAAATCGCGGATTTCCCCGTCAACAATCAATTCCGCACCCCCTCCCTCTTTGACCTGCCCCACAATATCGATAGCCACGCCTTTATTCCTCACGCACCCAAGAATCTCATCCGCATACCGGGGCGGCGCGATAATCAAAAGAGCATCCAGCGACACGCCAAGATAATCGATCTTGAGTTCATCCAGCATCGCGAGCACTTTTTTATTCACAAGCGCGCGCATCTTTTCTTCCTCGAAAACCAGTTTAACGCCTGCCGTCCTTGATATCTCCTTGGCATCACCGCGCACGCCGCCGTTTGTCACATCGGTCATCGCATGGATTTTCCCAATCAATCCGGCGTCGAACAGTGCTTCGCAGGCGTCGATGAACTTGAGGTTAATCGTCTCATCCACGATATCGTGCATCCCGTAGTATAGCGCTGTCGTGGACACCGTCCCGCCGCCCGCGCCTTCTGTCATGAGTATGACATCCCCGGGCTTTGCCTGGATGCGCGCCGTGAGACTCTCTGCCATGCCCACTGCGCCCACGCCGCCTGTCATCCGCTCACCTATGACCATGTCGCCTCCTATCCTGAGCGTACTGCCTGTTATCAGGGGTATGCCCGTAAGTTCGGATACCGTTGTAATGCCTGCTATATGGTCGAATATCTTTGCCACGTCGCCGTCATCAGCCACATGGATATCGGAAAGCATCGCAACCGGCCGCGCGCCCATCACGTACACGTCCCGCAGCGCCGCGCGCGCGACATGAAAACCTGCAAGGAAAGGAAAATCCGAGAGACGTGAGTGCATCCCGTCGATGGTGACCACAAGATACTGCCCGCCTGCGCGTACCACGCCCGAATCGTCAAGATGCGATGAATCCACAACTGCGCAAGTCTTTCCGATAACTTCGGCAATCTTCTCATGGGTATAAAAGTCACCCGCGCCCCGCGAGCCGACCCCGAATTCACCCATTGTCACGCCTGAGCTTACCGGTTTGAGCATATCACCTTGCG
Organism: Candidatus Methanoperedens sp.; assembly: GCA_027460605.1. Lineage (GTDB taxonomy): Archaea > Halobacteriota > Methanosarcinia > Methanosarcinales > Methanoperedenaceae > Methanoperedens. Next base: position 2,522 of record JAPZAN010000046.1, on the reverse strand, counting down.
GATTGATCGTGGCTTTTGCCTCCACGATAACAGCGTTTGCTATCTTTTCCGCATGCTTTTGCGAAATGTTTTTTATCTCAAGTATCCTTTCGGCAAGCTTTTCCGCCAAATTTTTATCATTGCGCAAAAGACCGCGTTTTGCATAGCCTTCAAGGTCCATAATTCTCCACGAAATTCGAAAGCATCCGAAGCCCGGTAGCGCCACTTTTTTCAGGGTGGAACTGCGTGCCCACAACGTTTCCGGCTTCATTTGTGATAATTGCAGGGAACTCTATCCCGTAATCGCACATCGCGGCCTCGTATTTCTCATCTGTATTTACATAATATGAGTGAACAAAATAGACATAGGAACCATCTCGGATATTCTTTAACAGGGGGATATTCTTTTTAGCGTTAATTGAATTCCAGCCCATGTGAGGGACTTTTAATTCGGAGGCGGGAAATCGTATCACTCTTCCCGGGATTATATCGATGCCCCTGTGCAGTCCGCCTTCTTCGCTCTCCGAAGCAAGCATCTGCATGCCGAGGCATATTCCGAGCAGGGGTTTACCGTCATTAACGGCATCTTTTACCACGCGCTCAAGTGTTGAAAAATGCATCATTGCATCGCGGAATGCCCCGACACCGGGAAGGATAAGTGCATCGGCGCGGTCGATTGCCGAGGGGTCGTTTGAGATTTCAACTTCTGCGCCGACATACTGGAGCGCCTTTTCGATACTGCGCAGGTTCCCGAGTCCGTAATCGATTATAACAAGCTTCATTTTGCTCTAATTGGTTTCTAAATACTTAAACCCTCAAGCCGCCGCGCCGCTTCCATGAGCGTCTCATCCTTTTTTGAGAACGTAAAGCGAAGCTTGTGCTTCCCGGTCCCGCTCCTGTAAAAGCTGCTTCCGGGAACAGCGGCGACACCGACCTCGCTCACCATGTGTTTGGCAAAAGTCATGTCGTCCATATCTATGCCCTCAGGTATATCTGCGAGTATGTAATATGCGCCCTCCGGCATCATGCATTTGAATCCGGCTTTTATCAGGGCATTATAGAGGAGCTTTCTTTTCCCGTCATACATCCTCGCAAGCTCCTCATAGTACGAATCCGGGAACTTAAGCGCGGTAACACAGGCATGTTGAAGCGGCGCAGGCGCGCCCACGGTGAGGAAATCATGCACCTTTCGTATAGCGGATGTCAGGTTTTTCTCTGCAAGCGCATAACCGATGCGCCATCCTGTGACGCTGTATGTTTTTGAGAAACCGCTTATGGTTATCGTCCTGTCTCTCATTTCATCAAGCGAGCCTATGCTGACATGCTTTTTGTTGTCATACAGGATATACTCGTAAATTTCATCAGTCACTACGATAACATCATGTTCAACGCAAAGGTCTGCTATCAATTTCAGCTCGCTTTTCGTGAAAACCTTGCCGCAGGGGTTATTCGGGGTATTCAGTATAAGCGCACGCGTCTTTTTATTAAAAGCAGAAGATAGCGCTTCTTCATCGATACTATTATCTTCATTTAAGGGAACAAAATGTGGAACTGCGCCGGAAACGGCAGCATCGGGACCGTAATTCTCATAGAAAGGCTCGAAAACCACGACCTCATCGCCTTCATTGATTATTGCAAGCATCGATGCCATCATGGCTTCAGTCGCACCGCATGTTACCGTAACCTCGCTTTCAGGGTCAGCTTCAATATGATTATACCTGCGGGCTTTTCGCGATATTTCATCCCTCAGGTCTTTTGCTCCCCATGTGATTGAGTACTGGTTGTAATCCTCCATAATTGCAGAAGCAGCGGCGTGTTTTAATTCTTCTGGTGCAGGAAAATCCGGGAATCCCTGGGCAAGGTTGATGGCATTGTGTTTTATTGAAAGCCGCGTCATATCGCGAATGACAGACTCGACAAAATGGTCAACTCTTCTTGATAACATAGACCTCCAAAAGACTTTGGTATATATTTAGACTTCTATTCAAAAACCGGTGTTGTATCACGAGTTTCCAGTGGAAATGGAGGGGTTATGATAATGAGGGGATTTATATCCGCTGAAAATATGTCAAAACCAATTAACTAAACCGTTACGTTTATATTTCACTTATTCAATGGTAGGCAAAAGGTGACTTAAATGGCAGCAAAAGTAAAAACTGAAGAATGTACAGGCTGTGGAATATGCGTAGATGAATGCCCCGCAACTGCAATCGAGCTCAAGAACGACAAGGCAAAAATAGATGAGGCAGAATGCACTGAATGCGGCACATGTGTGGATTCATGTCCGAACAGCGCAATCACGATGGAAGAATAGAATAATCTAAGTTAAAATATAAAAAACAATAAAACAGTATAAGGACGGCTATGGCAAAAATAAAGGCAGGGGTACTTGGCGCGACAGGCAATGTTGGTCAGCGATTCATAGAGTTACTAAGCAAACACCCGTGGTTTGAATTGACATCACTTGCAGCCTCGGACAGGAGCGCTGGCAAAAAATATAGCGAAGCTGCGAGCTGGAGGCTTGAAAGTAAAATACCAGAAGA
>JAPZAN010000045.1 GCA_027460605.1 Candidatus Methanoperedens sp. | reverse complement strand
GGTACTTGGCTGCCAATTTTTGAGATGTGTTTCCTGAATCATAATCCTTCAAATAATATTTGAGCTTCCGCTTGTTATTGATTTTTACCACATATATACATTTATTTAGAATGAGGAAGTTTTTTCGGGAAAAGATACTCATCCCGGCTGTGGGACAGAATTAAGCGGGGTACAGGTTTAACAGATTATGCCAGACACACCGGGTTAAAGCCGTACCAATCCTATCATCCCTTTTTTGTCCCACTTTCCATCCGAACCATCTCTTATCCGCCGAAAATCCAGATTCAGAATTATTTCTCAAATAATATTGTTCAAGGTATGGAATTGTATTATTTACAAACTCCTTCATTGTATCCTTCCATTTCCAGGAACCTCTCAATGTTGCATTTTTCCTCGGAATGACATAGACTTTTGCCTTCCCGAATCTATCCACATAAGAAGGAAAGCTATAATATTTATCAAGCCTCATACTATCGATTCCTACGTCAACATGTTTTAGCATTTCCATTGCTCTATCGAAAGCTTCTTTTTCACTCTTTAAACTCATTCCAAATGCTACATACATTTTGGACTCAAGATCCATCAACTTAAAAGAATAAACGAAAGCCTTTGCCCCGGAATACTCTTTTGCTTTATCCTTTCGTAACTGAGTTTCAGAAGCGTAATGCTTTTTTATCGTTAATGAATAGCCAGTCCCATCTCCGCATGCATCAATATTCTTGACCCCTTTTGTCTTCAAAATCAGCATGTGGAGGTTGTAAATAGCCATTGATACATCATAATTCGAATATAACCGCTCTACTTTTTTATAGTTGACATCAATTCCCGAAAGGAGAGAAAATAAAGCAAGCATAGACGCCATTTTTCTGTTGCTTTCTCCAATTAGTTCTTTCAATAAGAGAATAATGACGCTCTGTTTGATATCAAGAGATGGCGGTCTTCCTGCACCTCTATGAATTTTAATATTCGTGGCCTCATTTATCAAAGGTTCAAGGTTACAGATTGCTCCCTTGATTCGATTTGCCAATTGCTGTTCATATGTTCGCCAATCACGTTTCTTTTCTACTTTGTTCTCTTTGTACTTCTTTAACAGAAATTCTTCTATGTCTTTTAATCTATCCCTTATGTCCTCGCTTATCATCATAATCTTATTTAGGATGCAAAGGTATATATAGATATCTATAAATATCTACTAATATGGCAAGATATATTGAACTTAAAAAAACAGAATTAGTTTTGAAGGATAACGAAATAGATGGTTTTCTGGAAAGGGTTGTTACACCATTTGGAACTTCAGCAAAAGCTGATGTTCCGAAAAAATATATTGGAAGACGGGTTTACGTGATAATTACTAAAAGTGTTGTAGAATGAACTATAACCTATTTTTGTCCCACAGCCGCTCATCCCGACTGTGGGGGTACTTACCAAGCCCCCTCTAAAACCGTTGGTAACCTTGTTTTCACCTCCTTATGTCAAATTGGCCACCGAAGAAAGATTTTCAGTTATTCCATGCTGCAATCTTGTTAAAGCTACAGCTAGCAGAACTATGCAGCACTCTGTTACATGGAGGTCTATATTTTTCATGCGTTTCCCATTTATATGCGTTTCAAGCCCAAGATTCTCCTTCATATAACTGTTGACCCCCTCACTGTGGTTTCTTTGATGGTATACATCAAGAACTCCATCCGGACATTCTTCATAAGCAGCTACACAGGGATTTCTGAAGTACATAGCAACAGGTTCATGGATTCCTTTTTTGAAAAGATATTTCATCATAATTTCGAGTGAAGCATCCTTTTTGTAGTCAGGCTTTTTCCAATATTTCCGGTAAAGGTAGTTTATCTCCTGTTCTGGTGTGTAAATATAGTTTTTCCGTTGAAACTACACTCAGAGAGATAAACGATAAACGAATAAAAAGAGGGGATTCTCCAATTCCTCAAGCAACACTGTACAACATGATTAATAACATGGTACAGACTTTGACCAATGGTGCCCCTCAAGAGCACCAGTGGTTGGTTACAAAAGGAATTGAAGTTTCTGAGATGTACAATTTAGCGGATGCTCGTACTACTTTATCAAACACTTTCATATATACAGGATTAAAAATCTTTGGCGGTATTGACATAGATGGCATCGCATTAAGGTTACAAGGAGCACAAAAATGGTTGCAGTCCCAATTGCTTCAAGAAGGAGATTTCTTGGAAATAGAGTCGGACTTTCATGATTCGGTCCCCTTTGAAATCATATACCGTGACGCCCTGAACCGTAAAGGTTCTCCCTGTAGGGGGAATGATTTTACCATCTGGCATATCGATTGGTCCGCTATTCGTGCCGGTCCATGTCCAAATAGCTATTGCCGCCGTTCCTTCTGATAATAGCTTGAGCATTGTCATCTTGGCATCTGGGAAAGCCCGGAAATGTATTTCCAAAAACGCTCGAATCTCATCGAGACCGCGAGCAGTAGGAAAAATGAAGAAAGAAATTTCACCATCAGGGCTGAAGAGTGCCATGATGCCGTCGATGTCTTTCGCATTGTAAAGTTCGTAAAATTTCGGAACCGCCGTTTGATTTTGAATATCAGTCTTTTTTTTTAATTGTTTTAACATAGATTCATATACACCTAACTGAATCTCGATTTCCTTTTGTTTATCTTGAGAGATGTAAGGCTTCATCTCTGTTATTGTTTCCATCTTACATTCAACCCAATTTATAAGTGGGGCTGTTTCATCTTTCTTCAAAAAATGAACCAAAGCACAGTGACCTCCAGTAATGGCCGATAAATTTTCAAAAGGTATATGAGCAACATTCTTTATCAGTTCTGTCGTATGTTTGAAAGTGCTCACCCATTCCGCTAATATTTTATCCATCTCATAAAACGTTTTCCCAATATCTTCAGTAACGGATTTTTCGTTCATAATTCTTGGTTCACCCTTCAATATGTAAGAAACTTTTATTCCAATTCTCCCTTCTTCAATATTTCATATTTGTTCATTCTATTTATAATTTTTGCTCATC
>JAPZAN010000044.1 GCA_027460605.1 Candidatus Methanoperedens sp. | reverse complement strand
GCTGAAGCCATCCTGTCAAGCTCGGATAGTGCAAAAGCAAGATTCCTTTCTGTCGCATTGCTTACACGGATGCGCCTCTGCCATTTCCTGAGCCTGTAGAGCTGAGCCCTGCTTTTTGAAGAAATGGATTTGCCGTATGAATCGCGGTTTCTCCAGTCTATCATTGTGGATAATCCTTTATCATGAATAGTGTAGGTCATGGGAGCGCCGACACGGGAGCGTTTCATTCTCTGGTCATGGTCAAAAGCCCTCCACTCAGGTCCCTGGTCTATAAAGTCCGCATCGACTACAAGTCCGCATTCATTACATACCAGTTCTGCCCTTTCATAATCATGGACAAGGGTATGACTCCCGCACTCGGGGCACACAACTGTAGCCTTTTCAAACTGACCGAGTTTTTCCTTTTCCTTTTTTTGTTTGATACCTTCCCTTATTTTTTCACGTTCAGTCTTCTCAATTTCTTTTACTTTCTCAATTTCTGCCATTTATACACCGTTCCTTCTAAGCCAAATAGACTCTTTCATTTTTTAGATTCATTATCTCAGAGCCTTTAATTTCTTTGAATATCTTTATGGAAATGTAGGGATTTTTTTCCGGGCCGAAAAGTTCTTTTATCTTCCCGAGCTTCTTCATACTCTTTGTGACAACCATTGAATCAGGATTCAAATTACCTGTATCAAGTGTTTTATCCGGACGGACTATCAATAGATTATCGATAGTATGAAGAACAGTTCCCAATCTTTTCAATTTCGACCTCAAACGAAAGAGTTATATATTATTATAAGTACTATTTAAACTTACCGCATAAAAGTTAAATATTTTCGCTTTTTCTCCAAATCGCATTGGAAAGATGTTCTATCATTTCCCTATTTTCAAGCCCTTTTAACCATTTTTCCGGGAAAACGTCAATTCCATGCAGAGCCCCGCACAATGCACCTGTCATACAGGCAATGGAGTCGGTATCGCCGCCTGCATTTACAGCTTCGGTTATTGCCTTTTCGGGAGCTTCAAAATGTCTCGAGAAACAGTAAAAAGCGCACGGAACAGTATCGTATACCAGATACGATGTCCCGAGTTCATCAAATACTTTATCTGGTTCAACATCTTTTTTCTCAAATGAAAGTTCTATCTTTTTTGCAAGACCTGTATCGTATTTTGATGCCCTGCTCGCGGCATCTTTTATGATTTCGATGCAGTCTTTTTCCCAGAGTGCGCTTCGCACGGCAATAGCGACCGCCACCGCACCTGCGATTGCACCTTTGCTGTTATGCGTGGGTATGGATGAAAGGGCTGCGTTTGATTCGATTTCATCCATGTCTTTATAGAAAAGCCCGATTGGTGCTACCCTCATAGCAGAGCCGCAGGACGGTATGTCGCTTCCCGACTCTTTCCATGTTATTCCCGAATTCAATCGCGAAATTGCGGCAGCACTTGAAGGGCCGACAAGTTTTTTCCTTACAGGGTCGTTTTGGGCATCAGCACCCCACTTAGCTATCTTTCCTGCAAAATCCACTGCATTAAATCCGTTGCATTCAATCAACGATTGCGCAAGTACAATCATTTGTTCTGTATCATCCGTGTATTGCCCTGCCCTGAGTTTTTCCCCTGGAGAGCCCGCCCGGGCTTTGCCGTAATCCGTGACATATCCATTTTCAAGAATATCTTTCCTGCCCAGCCCTTCGTTCTGTTTCCCGAGTGCATCACCGATAGCAGCGCCGAGCATGCAACCGGTGTATTTGCTTCTTAACTTTTCAAGGGGTTTCATTGGTGCTTCTACTATTCTTCCCTTTTTATTTTTTCAATAATAGTTTCCCGGAGAGCTGCCAGCCCGGCACTGAACTCAACAGGATATACGGGCGCGCCTTCAAGTTTTTTGTATTTATCAGGCAAATCTGGGAAATTATCTGCCGCCACTTGCCTTATCTCATCAAGCGAGTGCCTTTTACAGACGATTTTCCCATTTTTAACAACCTGCTCCAGCAAAGGTTTTGCATTATCAATGATTTCATCATCCAGCGATATGATATCTTCTTTGAACTTTCCATCCTCGAAGAAGCGCCACACGCGTTTTTTACCGGGAAGCGTGGCTTTTACGGTCTCTTCAGAAAGTTTCATCTTGGGTATATGCTTTCCGTGTTCCACAACATCAGAGAGCTTGTAAATACCATCAAGCGCAGGTGTGGGGCGGCCTGTGATAAGCTCGGTGCCCACGCCGAACATATCTATCCTGGCGCCTTTTTTCATAAGCTCTTCTATCTTCCATTCATTGAGGTCGCCGCTTGCCACTATTTTTACATAATCAAGCCCTGCATCGTCAAGGATTTTTCTGACATGTTTTGAAAGCTCTGCTAAATCGCCGCTATCAAGCCTAACGCCAAGAAGTTTTTCCCCTTTCTTTTCAAGCTCCTTTCCCACGATAACGGCTTTTTTTGCGCCTTCAATGCTATCATAGGTGTCGATGAGCAGGAAACATCGTTTCGGGAAAGCCTCTGCATAGGCGCGGTAGGAGTCAATCTCATGGTCAAAACTCGTGACAAAAGAATGCGCCATCGTGCCTGATACCGGGATGCCCAGTTTCTTCCCTGCCATCACATTGGACGTGGAGGTGCAACCGCCGATGTATGTGGCGCGGGTCGCCTCAAGATGCCCGTCCCCCTGTGCCCTTCGAAGCCCGAACTCAGCTATCGACCTGCCTTTTGCGGCATGGACCACGCGTGAAGCTTTGGTGGCTATAAGGGTTGAGAAGTTCATCTTGTTGAGAAGGAAGGTTTCGATGAGCTGCGCTTCGATTATGGGGGCGGTTACCCTGATGATGGGCTCAAGTGGGAAAGCGATACTGCCCTCGGGCATAGCAAGGATGTCGCCAGTGAACCTGAAATGCCGGAGCTGCTCAAGGAATTCTGAATCAAAGCCCTGTGTCATTAAGTATTCGATGTCATCATCCTCAAAGCGCAGGTTCTCGATGTAATCCATGACATAGGTCAATCCTGCGGTTATAAGATATGAGCCGAATGGGATTTTCCTGACGAAATAATCGAAAGTGGCTTCGGGATTATGCCCGGATTTCCAGTATGCCTGCATCATGGTAAGCTGGTAAAGGTCGGTGCGGAGAGCTTCAGTCATATAATGAAGTGATGGGATGGATGGATAATTAAAAGTTTCTGAAATCTTTTTTCACAAAATTATTAATATGATTGGAAGCTCTTTGCGTGTTCATCCATGAAAGCAAAACTCCGGGGCCATCATCTCATCTGCCTTAATTTTTTCAGGGGCGAAGGCTATTCGGAGGATTTCATCAGGAACATTTATTCAGTTATCGGTAAAGAAAACGTGGAAGTAGTAGCAGGACCCGACGAGGTCTGCGCCATGTGTCCTTATCTGGGAGATAACAAATGCGCAAACAGCGATTACACGGATGAAAAAATCCTGCTTCAGGACAGGGAAGCTCTCAGGTTGTTGAGGTTAAAACCCGGCGAGATAGTTGACTGGAAGATAATTTCTGCTAAATTGTCCGGGATTCTGGACGAGTGGAAAGCCCTGTTTTGTCATGACTGCGGGTATCTGGAAGTATGTTTTAATGAATAAGTTCAACAGGTATCTTCCCGTTATGCACAGCCGTTGCCACAAGCGCGCCGCTGACACCTATTTTCTCAAGAGCATAGATGTCATCCATATCCCGGATCCCGCCGCCAACAAGAATATTGTGATTGGATAATCCGGCCACTTCCTGCAAGAAATCCACATCGATTCCCGCGCTTGTGCCGACTTTACTCAACTCCAGGATGATAATGTCTTTGATGTCATAATCATTTAACTTTTTTATTAGTTCTCGCGGCTTCATTTCAAGTTTCCTGTCCTTTGTCAGCACCACGCCGTTTTTCATGTCGATGCTCACATTAATCCTTCCGGGAAATCGTTCTGCTGCTGCGGCTATCAGGTCAAGCGAAGCGGTTTCTGTGCCAATTATTACCGTATCTGCGATTCTCGCGCATTTTTTGACATCATCCATGTTTTTAGGACCGATGTCCACCATGGTTTTTGTCATTTCCGATATTTGTCCAATAAGCGCAAAATTATCCCCGAGATGCTGCAAATAGTCAAGGTCAGCGATATATGCCTCTTTCGGCATAACCGTTGATATTATCTCCGCCGGTGCTGATGAACCACATACAACGCTTCCTTTCACAGGCTGGTATTTCGCTCTCTCGCCTCTTACTGCATGGACGGCATTACCATTAAGTAAGTCCAGCACGAAAATAATTCGAAACATAAATGTATAAGAGTAGTTATCTGGTTTAATTGTTATGAAATTACTCGTAAGCCCCATTAACGTTGAAGAGGCAAATATTTGCAAACTCGGCGGCGCGGATATCATAGATGTAAAGAACCCGAAAGAAGGTTCACTCGGGGCCAATTTCCCATGGATGATAAAGGCTGTGAAAAAAGCGGCGGGAAATGTCCCGGTGAGCGCGACAATTGGCGATTTTAACTATAAACCCGGGACAGCCTCGCTGGCGGCGCTCGGAGCGGCTGTTGCAGGCGCCGAATACATCAAGGTTGGATTATACGATATCCAGACACGTGAGCAGGCGCTTGAAATGCTGACAAATATCGTCCGATCGGTTAAGGATTATGACAAAAATAAGAAAGTCGTGGCTTCAGGCTATTCGGATTACAGGAGAATCAATTCGATATCGCCGTTTGAACTTCCCGATGTTGGCGCGCAGGCGGGCGTTGATGTTGTCATGATGGATACCGGCATCAAGGACGGGCGTTCCACTTTTGAATTCCTGACAGAGAAGGAACTGATGGATTTTGTGTCAGGCGCGAAAGAAAGGGGGCTTCAAACAGCAATAGCAGGCACGATAAAATTCAAGGACCTTCCTTCCTTAAAACGCATCTCACCTGATATTATCGGGGTCAGGGGCTGCGTATGCGGCGGTGACCGGAATTCTGTCATCAAACGTGAACTGGTTGAACGGTTAAAGGCCGAGATTTGTCTTTAATATTTATTGGGCTTCTGGAAAAATTTATCTCAGGTTGATTCCGAGGGTAATAAGAAATGCAGCAATAACTGCATAAAAAGTTAGGCTTGCTGCAACAGCAGCACATACTCTAAACCTTTGCATACCCATGAGTTCGCAGGTAATGGCAGTTGCATAAACCCCCATCCATGGGGTGAAAATCAAGAGACCTAGAACGCCATACTTTTCCATCCATTTTTTAACATTATTGTTCCTGCGCTTGCGAAGCCAGCTCTGGATTTTCGGATACTTGTTTCCCTGGTCAAAAACGAAAAAAATAAAGGGAACTGGCAGGAAGTTAGCAGCGAGCGCTACCGCTGTCACAATATAAACAGGCAGCCCCATAACTACCCCGGCAGGTATTGCAATCAATTCCTCCCCCACCGGAGAAATAGATATTAAAGCAACAATTACTAAACTGATGAGTTCCATGACGCTCTAAAGAGCGCATATTAAACTAAATAAATCTGCCGAAAAGTAATTACGGCAGAAAATAATTCTTACGGAATCAGTTTCAATTAGATAAGCGGTCTTGGCTGCTTCTCATCTGGCTGTACTGGCAGTTTCATCGTATTTATCAGGATAGGGTCTGTAACCTCTTTTGCCCTTTCAAGCAGCAGCTCTTTCCCGCACTGCGTTATTGCGAATATGGGTATGGCTGTGCCGAACTGGGCTATCGTTTTCCCTGTGATACAGCCGCGAATCCATTTTGACGTGCATCCTGTGGTCATATCCACAAGGTTCAGGAATTCCTTTGCTTCATCCTCAGGCATTCCGGTTGTATGAACGCCAAAACCGATGATCTGTACTTTGTGTTTCTCCTCAAGCTCACGGATAGTCCGCATATCTTTTGCGTTGGTGACTGAGACGCCTATCTTCTTGTAACCAAGCCCGATGGCTTTTTTCACGCCTTCAACCTGGTCAAGCGCCGCAGTCTCCGGGTCAAGGACAATGCCGTCCACTTCTTGTATCCGTTTGATGAGCTTCGGTATCGGCGTGGTCTCAACAAGCCCTGAAATGCGGGAACCCATACCCTGCGCCAGTTTGGGATTACTGGTAATCACCGTGCCCGCGCCGTCGCATGCGGTCACGCAGGTGTCCAAAAGTCCCCGGCGCAGTCCTGTCATGAAGGTCTCGCTTGCTCCGAATCCTACGAAAATTTCCATCTCAATGGCTCTATCCTCTGTGAACAAACCGAAGTCCTTAATCCTGAATTCGATATTTTCCTTTGCGGTTTTTGAAGTGAATTTCTTTATACCGCGGACTTTATCGAATATGGGGCAGTATTCAGTCTGCGGTTCCCCGGCTTCAACGACTTTTCCGCTCTCAACGACCACGCGGGTCTTTCCGAGAGCTTCCATTACATGCCTGTCTTTTTTTGCCATAATGATTTATATTGCTCTTGAGGGTATTAATCATTAAGATATTGACAAATTTTTATAAGTTGAGGCAAGATTTGCCTTATAATGTCATATATAGCGCTGGGGATACAAAGATGCCGTAAACAGAATCATTCATATATTATTTCACATATAAGAACCCCCTAATGGACACATCGCAGCTTCACAAGGAAAATGTACAAAAAACATTCAAATGCGCTATCCTGACCATAAGCACTTCAAGGTATGAAAAATACGGGAAAACAGACCGCCCCGAGCGTGCCGAGGACGCTTCAGGAAAGCTTATCTGGGGAATGGTACAGGCGCAGGGCAGCAAGATTGTGAATTACGAATTAATTCCTGACGATATGGAAATGGTCAGGGAAGCCTTCAAGAAATGCCTTTATACGGAGGCTGATGTGATAATATCAAGCGGGGGAACCGGTCTTTCGCCTACGGATGTCACCATCGAAGCACTTTCGCCTTACATTGAAAAAGAGATGCCTGGTTTCGGGGAATTATTCAGGCTTAAGAGCATTGAGCAGATTGGAAATGCAATGATGCTTTCAAGGGCAATTGCAGGCGTGGCGCGCGGGAAAGTTATATTTTGCCTTCCGGGGTCGCCAAATGCGGTAAAACTTGCCCTTGAACTTGTAATGCCAGAGATAGGGCATATTATCAAACACGTGAAGGGTCAGTAAATGGAATATAAGTGGAAGGCGATGTTCACTATCTGGATAGGCATCTTCATGGCTACGCTTGACGGAAGCATCGTGAACGTGGCTCTTCCAACGCTCACGGAATATTTCAAAACCGATATAACCACCATCGAATGGGTAGTGATGGCGTATCTCCTGACTATCACAAGCCTTCTCTTGAGTCTCGGGAGAATTTCTGATATGATAGGAAGGAAAACGATATTCGCCGGGGGGCTTGCGATTTTCACCATAGGTTCAGGCTTGTGCGCCATCTCCGCAAGCGAAAACCAGTTGATATTCTACAGGGTGGTGCAGGGCATAGGCGCGGCTATGTTGATGGCGACCGGAATAGCAATAATCACTCATGCATTTCCTCCAAGAGAAAGGGGCAAAGCGATGGGATTGATTGGGACGGTTGTAGCGATAGGTTCTATGGCAGGACCAGTCGCAGGCGGTTTTTTAATCGAGAATATAGGATGGCAGTCTATATTTTATATAAATATCCCGATTGGAATTTTCGGGACTGCAATGGCATTAACCGTGCTCAGGAAAGATGAAACTACATCGGGGCAAACCTTCGACATACCGGGTGCGCTTGCGCTTTTTATCAGTCTTATGTCATTGCTGCTTGCTTTGAGCCAGGGCCAGGAGTCTGGCTGGCTTTCAGGCTATATAATCCTGCTTTTTATTTTATCAATTGTATTTATAATTATATTTATCATGATTGAAAATAAAGCCAGGCATCCAGTTATGGAACTTTCGCATTTCAGGAACAGACCGTTTGCGGCAGCAAACATCAGCGCACTTATTAGTTTTACTGCCCTGTATAACGTCATACTGTTAATGCCATTTTTCCTCCAGAACGAGCTTGGATATTCACCTGGGAGGGTGGGAATTGTTTTCCTGGCGGTACCACTCGTGATGTCCGTTGTCTCCCCTTTCAGCGGGTGGTTGTCGGATAGGACGAATTCGTTTATACTCAGTTCAATTGGTGTTGGAATTTCAAGCGTATCTATACTGTGGCTTGGCTTCCTAACCCCCACATCCGGTTCCATCGATGTTGTTTTACGCCTTGCGCTCCTCGGTCTTGGCATGGGGCTTTTCATGGCGCCTAACAACAGCATAATAATGGGGGCGCTTCCTAAGGAAAAGATTGGTATAGCTGCAGGAACGCTGGGGACGATGAGGAATATGGGGATGGTGATTGGTGTTGCAGTCTCGGGGGCGGTGTTCTCCAGCAGGTATGTTTATTATGGAAATGTCGGGAGTTCATTTTTACCAGCTTTCCGGGATACATACACAGTTTCAGCAATTATATGCGGCATCGCCATGCTGACATCGCTTGTGCGCGGCAAAAGCAAATAGATTTAAATCGTTTGCGTAAAAAATTGAATATAATGAGATTCGTAACTGACAGGATGCTTGGCAAACTTTCGCGCTGGCTTCGTCTTTTCGGGTATGATACCCTTGAAATAAAGAAGCAGGAGAACGAGGACGATGCACTGCTGGCGCTGGCTGAAAAAGGTGGGAGGATTCTTGTTTCAAGGGACAGGGTGCTTGTCAGGAAAGCAATAAAAAGAGGGATAAGGACGTATCTTGTCCAATCGCCTGAAATCATGGAACAGCTCAGGGAGATGCAGGGGGAATTCGGGATTTCAATCGAACCGCAACTTTCCAGGTGTACTCTTTGCAACTCGGTTATCAGGAAAGTTAAACCCGAAGAGATGGAACTTGTCAGGGCGAAGGATTATGTTTATCCTGACAGGCTGGAGGAGGGAACTGACTTTTGGCTCTGCGATAATTGCGGGCAGGTTTACTGGCAGGGCAAGCACTGGGGAAATATTATGGAAAGGGCGGAGAGATTGAGAAAATGGAAAATGGAGAAAAGACATCAATGAGGGCGTATGGAGTTTGTGACTTAATTCATTCTCCCCTTATATCGCCTATCTGCTTCTCTTTGCTTTTTCCTTCCTTTTTCCGAGGTTCGATATTTCTTATTGCATTCAGCCCTGATGGTTTTATACTCCTCTTTTGACCGATACTTTTTTTGATGTTCAGCCTTATTTTCTTTATATTGGCCAGTATAAAAAGAATTGATTCTTAATTTATCGGTATCTGGATTATATCGAACCATTGTATAAATATATACATTTGGTTCAATAGATTCCTTAAAAACCATCCCTTTAGTTCCTGTATTTCTAATATGTGCGTATTCTGTAGTTAATAACCTTACATCTTCCAAAGGCAAAGGACATTTATTCTTATCTCTAACTTCAATATGTACTTTCTGATGGCATGATTTACAAAGCGGAATTACGTTATCGGTATCATAGGATAAATGATGAAATACTATATTAGATTCTAAGTTAGATACGCCGCATTTAGAACACCTGTTTGTAATCATCATATAACCTCAGTCTGAAGATAGGGATGTGTATCAAGTTCACCATTTGACACAGACTTCCCTTTCACCCATGCTCTTACCATAATTTTTATGCTCATATTTTAATTTTCCAATATTTTTACCATGCATAAAAATAGCTTCGGTCATTTTTAAATCGTTTAGTAGGTAATCCTTGACATCTTGATGTTTACCCTCTCTCCACATTTTTGGAATTTTCAGGGTATCAATGGTTTTAGTAAAACCAACATTTCTTTTGCCTAAATCGTCTAATGAAGTCCAGCACCTAGTTAATTTGTCCAATTCAAGCATAATATCAAATGTCTTATTCTGTAATGTTTTAATAATATCTTGCTTAATATATGGTTGGAGAACCAAATAATCAAATCTGAATAAATTATGACCTACTATTAAATCAGCTTGATTTAGTGTTTTGAATAATTCTTGGGCTTGACTATCCTCAAAAAACAAATATTCTTTATTTGAGAGTATTCCAGCAACTGCCAATTTGAGTTTTGTCGGGTCATGGCTTTGATAATCTGTCATCCCAAGTTCTTGAAAGAGATGTTGTGTTTCTAAATCAAAAAAAACTGTTTTCATATTACCAACACCCCTATGGTCATATTAAGCTGCCATGTTTCAATTTCGTTGGTTTGTACTTTAACGCCCTGTTCCATGAATCGGGCTTCGATTTGTTTTGCTATTTGTTTCATATCTTTCCTCAAGCCTCTTGTTTGAATTTTTTATTTTAGAGGCATACCTTACTATATCCTACTGGATATAAAGCTTTAATGAGTGGTATGAAAGTAATATAAACGGAGACCGATAAACAACGATTTATTCTTTTGCTTCTTTTGTGCTCCCTTCCCCCATCACCATTTTTAGCAAAGCAGCAGCCACTTCTGAAGAAGTATAATCTTCCTGCGTAAGTTTTTCAACCAGGTTACTATATTCTCCCAGATGCCCGGCATCAACAATCCCTTTAACTTTTTCTAAAAGCAGGTTTGTCCTGATATCTTCCACATCACTGATAGAAGGAACTTTCTGGGCTATGATTTTCGTCTTTGTGAATTGCTGTATCTGCCTTATCCTGTAAACCTCCCTGCCTGTCACAAAGGTAAATGCCTGCCCCGCTTTTCCAGCTCTCGCTGTTCTTCCTATCCTGTGCAAATAATATTCATCATCCGGAGGTATATCATAGTTGAACACAGCCTCGATATCCCCTACATCGATTCCCCGGGCAGCCACATCTGTTGCCACTAAAATCTCAATCTCCCTCCTTCTGAATTTAGACATGACAGTGTCTCTTTGTCTTTGCTGCAAATCCCCATGCAGTCCATCAGCGAGATACCCTCTTGACTTCAGGGTTTCCACCAGTTCATCCACACGTCTTTTTGTATTGCAGAACACCAGCGATAATTTCAGGTCGTGAAGGTCAATCAAGCGACACAAGGCTTCTGTTTTTGCCTGCTGCTTGACTTCAAAATAAAATTGTTCAACCTCGGGAACAGTCATCTCCTTATGTGCCAATTTTATCATTTGCGGTTTGTTCTGGTATTTTTTAGTCAAATCTAAAATTGGCCGGGACATGGTTGCAGAGAAGAGAATGGTTTGCCTGTCCTTTGGGATTTTTCTCATAATAATTTCAATATCTTCCCTGAATCCCATATCCAGCATTTCATCTGCTTCGTCAAGTACGATTATTTTTACGCCATCCATTTTCAAAGTACGGCGGTCAAGGTGATCCATGACGCGGCCCGGAGTGCCTATTATAACCTGTACGCCCTGTCTTAATGCTCTTATCTGGCGGTCAATTGGCTGCCCGCCGTAAACCGGTAAAATTTCAATGCCCCTTTTATATTTTGAAAGCTTTTTCAGTTCTTCTGCTACCTGAATTGCCAGTTCTCTTGTGGGGCATAAGATTACAGCCTGTAATCCCCTGTTTTGCGGGTCTATTCTCTCTAGAGTTGCAATTCCGAAGGCTGCGGTTTTCCCCGTACCTGTTTGTGCCTGTCCGATGACATCTTTTCCTTCTAACATATAGGGAATGGATTGGGCCTGAATCGGGGTTGCCTCTTCAAAACCCATATCTGTAATTGCCTTTTGCATCTCTTTTGATAAATGTAACTCTTTAAATCCTGAATTTTCCATGTTTAATCCCCCTTAAATTGTTTGTTACTTTTCTTATATCTATTCATCACGTTAGGCATTCGCAAATCTTCTCTACTTTTTAATCCTATGGAACAACCACAACCTTCAGCGAGTCCTTCGCTTCCCCTGCTATCCTGAAACCCTTCTGGATATCTACTAGTTTTACCCTGTGAGTAATCATATCTTTTACATTTATCTCCCTGGCTTTGATTAGTCCCAGAGCCTCCTTCAGGTCAACAGGAGCCGCGCCGTAGCTTGATACAAGCGTCAGTTCATTCCTCCAGAAAATCTCATTTGGAATCGAAATAGTCTTATTCGGGATAGCGAAAAGCATTATTATCCCTTTCCTGTCTATGTACCTGAATGCAGCTTCAAATGCAGGCATCGCCCCTGTGCACATTACTATCCTGTCCGCTTTTATATCCAGCTCTTCGTTTGCATTGAATACTTCATCCGCTCCGCATTCCTTTGCCATCTTTAACCTGTACTCGTTAATATCTGTAGCAATGACTTTTGCTTTTCTTAATTTAGCCATCCGTATATTCAAAAGACCAGAAATCCCCGAGCCCATAACCAACACGGTCTGGCTTTCGCTAACGCCGATTATTCTCTGCGCCCTCACAACGCATGCCAGGGGCTCAATCATCGTCCCTTCTTCATAAGAAACATTATCAGGAAGTATGTAAGTGCCCTCCTCAACGTTTATTCCCGGGACCCTGACGAACTCGCTGAAGCCGCCCGGGTCGTAATTGCCCTTATGCAGCGTCTCGCATGCGGTATGATTTCCCGAAAGGCAGTATTTGCATTCGTTGCACGGGACATGATGGCTTACGAAAACCCTTTGTCCGATTTTGAATTTACCAGACTTTGATTCGATTATCTCCCCTGCCATTTCATGACCAAGCACCCGGGGCGCTTTCTTTATCCTGTACCACTCCATAAGGTCTGTTCCGCAGATGCCTGATGCTTTGACTTTGACCAGAATCTCCCCGTTTTTTATTTCAGGTTTCGGCCTTTCCTCTATCCTGATATCGTTATTGTTATAATAGACAGCGGTTTTCATTGTTCGCTCTATTTGGATTGTTCGTATAGCCCGTAAGCCTCATCCGCAGACTTACCTTCATGAACGATAGCCCTTACAGCCTGTATCATACCCACAGGGCTGTCGCTCTGGAAGATATTCCTGCCCATATCCACACCGACAGCGCCGTCCGAGACTGCATTATAAGCCATTTGCAGGGCTTCCATCTCAGGCAGCTTTTTCCCGCCTGCAATGACAACCGGGACATTACCGCACGCTTCGACAACTTTCCCGAAATCCTCGGTATAATATGTCTTGATAATGTGCGCGCCCATTTCCACGCACCAGGACCGGGATTCCGTATTTTTCACCTTCATCAACGAGTTTTGATAAATTATCTATTGTTTCCTTTTCATATTCCCCGCCGACATATACCGAGCAAGTGATAGCGGATGCGTTAATCCGTATTGCATCATCTATATTGGTGGTTATGATTTCATTGGATAATTCCTTCAGGATGCTCTGCCCGCCAGAGACGCGCAAAATTATCGGAATATCCACAGCAGGGTCTATCCAGTTCCTGATTGCACCCCTGGTTATCATCAACGCATCGGCATATGGCAGCAGCGGCTCAACCGTTTTGCCAAGGTTCGCAAGTCCGGTGGTGGGACCCTGGAAGTAACCATGGTCAACAGCCAGCATGACGCAGCGCCCTGTTTTGGGCTTTATTATCCGTGAAATCCTGTTCTTCATTCCCCAGTTCATAATTAATATCCTCCTATAGTTTTTATTCAGGCCTGACCAGCAGGTAACCTTTTTCAATGAGCCAGTGATGGAATTCATAAGTGGTATGCAGGCAGTTTTTGATGCATATTTCCCGCAGGTCATTGTAATCTGCCGATTCTTGTGTCTTTTTATTCATCATCGCCTGTATGGGACACTCGATATCGTTGCAGTATTCTCTTCTTTTGTACTCTACAAATCCCTCGATTGGCATAATCTCAAAGCTGATTCTGAGGATTTAAAATTTGCGGAAGGATTCTATAGTCAGGTTCTTAAATAACCGTACCATCTCTTAAAAAATAAGACAGGATTAACAGGATTAACAAGATGCGTATATCCTGTCCATCCTGTTATCCTGTCAGAAAAGCGCATAGATG
>JAPZAN010000043.1 GCA_027460605.1 Candidatus Methanoperedens sp. | reverse complement strand
TAAGACCTCCTACGGGCGATAGGGCTGACATAAAAGGCAAGGCTGTGTATAAGGACGGCATGTGGACGCTTGAATACGGCAGGAAACTGAACACCGGAAGCAAGTACGATGTCCAGTTCACAGATATGAAAAAGGAATATTCCTTCGGAACTGCGATATTTGATAATGCACAGACCAGACACAGCTATGAGACGGGTGTGAGCAAACTGGTTTTTGCAGCACCTGCGACGCCGGCAGCCACAACAGCAGCACCGACTGCGATACCAACACCCAAAGCACCAGCTTTCGAGATGCTGTTTGGAATTTTTGCTTTGTTGTTAGCGGTACTGTTCAGAAGAGGGTAAAACCAATACCTTCTTTTTTATTTTTTGAACATTATCTCATTTTTGGTTCTTAAGAGGACTAACATACTGGTAATATCTCTGTTGTTTTTGAATTTTTATTTAAAGAAATTGCCGGATGATAGAAATAAAACCAATCATAGAATCTGATTGGAAAAGTTGGCAAAAGCCGATAGAATAGAATCGTTGACGGGATATAGGAGGAAACTACTTCGGCTTTTGCCTAATAATATTACGTCAATTGACGATTTAAACTTTACGGATTTGGAAATTCGTGCCCGCAGAAAGGACACATTATTAACCCGCATCTCATGAAACGCGGGCAAACCTTGCAGGCTTGACAATCCTTTGTATCAAATCCGGCTCCGCAAAGAGGGCATTGTGTTCTCATAAAGTTTTTTCATAACAGGTGGTAGTATCCAATAATCCTGTAAGCAATTCCTCCGATAAGTATTGCAAGAATTATGGTGAATGCCATAATCCCGCCCGCACGTTTCCAGCCAAGCTCTCGGCCAAGGACTGCGATAGTAGCAACGCACGGGATATAAATCGTGTTAACAAGGGCGTACACGAATAACTGGGCAGGCGTCATGAATAGAAGAAGGTTCTTTGTGCCGCCCCCGTACATGACAACCGCCAGCGTTACAAGCAACTGGAGCGCAAGTTCCTTCCGGAGTACGGCAAATATCAGCGTAAGACCAGCCACCGCCGGAAGCCCGAGCCACCCCTCAACCACCGGGGATAACGGTGCTGCCAGTTTCCAGAGATAACCGGTCTCGTAAAGCGCCCCCAGAAAAAGAGAGCCGGCAAGCACAATCGGGAATGCCACGAACACGAAATCCTTGAACCTGTACCACGTTTTCTTGATGATATTTGACATGAGAGGCATCCTGAAGGGGAACATCTCCATGACAAGCCCTGTGGAACTGCCTGGCATTACTTTGTTAAGCCCGACGCCTACGAGAAACACAAGTGCCAGAACGATGATGTATATCGCAACCGCCGGCTTCCATCCCACGAATAGCGAGACTGCGCCCAGAATGACAGCCGTCCGGGCGCTGCACGGGATGAGCGTGATGAGGGTGCTGGCTATAGTCCTCTCGCGCATCGTGGTCAATACCCGCGTGCCTATGATAGCGGGCACATTGCACCCTGCGCCAGCCACAAGCGGGATAATGGCGCGCCCGTGAAGCCCGAATTTGTGCATCAACCTGTCTGTCAGGAATGCGACCGAGTTCAGGTATCCGGAATCCTCAAGGAATGCGAGCATGAAATAGAAGGTGAGCACGTAGGGAATCCCGACTGCAAGTGCGGCAAGGATGCCGGCATCAAAGCCCCAGATGAGGGTTTTGCCGATATGACCTTCGCCGAATACATAAAATATTGCGCCATCGATGCTGGGGGACATGTACGATGCCCATAGGCTACTGAATAAGTTGGAAAGCCAGTTGCCGCCATAAAACATGAAAGCGAATATTACCCCAAGGATACCGATGAGAAGAGGTATGCCTGTCAGCGGCGATGTGGTGTATGCCCAGAGCCTATCAGACCTTGCTGGTGTGACATCCCCCTGCACCTGCGAAGCTACTGTTCCTGCAAGACCATGCCGTTCACGGGCTATCCTGAGAGGCGTTTTTTCGCCATGTTTTTCTTCGATTTCCCTGCTTATTTTATTTACCTCTTCGAGAATTGAATTTCCATGTGCATGTTTCTTTACAAGTTCTACGAACTCGGAATCCTCTTCGAGGAGCAGTATTGCCAGTGCCCTCGTATTTATCCCGAAATCATAAGATGAAAGTGAATCGCCAAGCTTTTTTATGCTGGCTTCAATATCCTCGCCATAGTGAATATCATATTTGATTTTCTTTTTCTGTCCTGCAATATCTACGGCTTTTTGTATCAGTTCATCGAGACCGCTTCCGGTGGTGGCGATTGTTTTTGCCACAGGGACGCCAAGAAGCCGGGAAAGCAGGGGCGCATCGATTATAATATTCCTTTTCTCTGCCTCGTCTATCAGGTTCAAAGCAACCACAAGCGGGATGCCAAGGTCAATGAACTGGAGAGTCATGTAGAGGTTCCTGGCAAGGTTCGTGGCGTCAAGTATCATGATCGCAGCATCGGGTTTACAATCGAGCACAGCCCTTCTGGCAACCCACTGGTCTTCTGACACCGCGCCGAGGGCGTAGCTTCCGGGAAGGTCGATGATACCGATTCGCAGTTCTTTAAAAGTCGTGGTCGCCATATTCAGTTCCACGGTCTTGCCCGGATAGTTTGCCGTAACGACTCCCATTCCTGTGAGCCTGTTGAATATGCTTGATTTGCCTACGTTCGGGTTGCCCGCAAGCGCAAATGTAAAATCAGTTTTGCCTTTTATTTCCTTGAGGGCGCCGTGACATGAAAGAGCCATTTCATTTTACCTTTATCTTTGACGCTACTTCTCTTCCCAGGGCGTATCTGGAACCTGAAACGCACACGATTAAAGGTCCTCCGAAGGGCGCAACTTCTTCCACTTCTACGCGCACATCAGGAATCAATCCAAGCGATGCGAGGTACTGGAGCATTTTCGGGTCTTCTTCAAACACGCTGACGATAATCCCCTTATCCCCGGCTTTTAATTCCGATAACGGCCTGACTATTTCTTTTACAAATACGCCGTCCTTATCAGGTATGGGATGACCGT